>JAYUCD010000126.1:0-12260 GCA_043740515.1 Bdellovibrio sp.
CATCCAGGTCCGTGTCTTTCGAATAAACCCAACAGCGCACACATTTTTCGCCCGCCGCTTTGACTGCTGTGATCTCATATGATCCTGACAGAAGCTCAATGTCGGAGACAATGAAAAACTCGCGAAGGTCTGAAGCCAATCCACCTTTTCCATGGAATGCTTTCAGGCTCTCAAGGACTTTGCCCTCGGCTTTGATCGTGGTTTTCGCATCTAGGCTCGAGCCAATCGTTTTTTGCGCTCTTAAGCCCTCGAGAATTTTCTGCACATCACCGCGCACCTTAAGAAGCTCCTCGAACTGTGAAGCAATTTTTGAATTGTTCCATGCCTCAGGCGCTTTGGGAAATTCAGTCAAGAAAACAGATTCTTGCTTTGGACCCTTTTGGTAATCATAAGCTTCCTCGGCCAGAAAGGACAAAACAGGCGCCATCATGCGAACCAAGTAATCGGTGATCGTGTAAATCGCCGTTTGAGCCGAGCGTCTCGGAAGGCCAGCCGCTTTCCAAGTGTAAAGTCGATCTTTCAACACATCCAAATAAGTCGCCGAAAGATCAACCGTAAAAAAATTGTTCAGAGCATGATAAACTTTGTAAAAAGCGTACTCTTCATAAGCTTCGGTGATTTTTTTATTCAAATCATAAAGCCGACCCATAGCCCATTGATCGAGCGCTGTCATCTTCTCGTAAGGAACGCTGTCCCTGGTCGGATCAAAATCAAAAGTCGATCCTAATAAGAAACGCATGGTGTTTCGCATCCGGCGGTAGGTTTCGGTGACTCGCTCGAATTCCTGCGGACCACATTTTAAATCGCCGCCGTAATCTTCATAGACAGTCCAAAGACGAATGATCTCAGCTCCTGATTTGGAAGCCACATCATTTGGATCAACCACATTGCCTTTCGATTTGCTCATCTTCATGCCTTGCGAATCGTTGACGAAACCATGCGTGATCAAGGCTTTGAAAGGAGCTTTGCCATTGGTCGCGACTGATGAAACCAAAGAAGTGTTGAACCAGCCACGGTGCTGATCGCTGCCTTCCAAATAAATATCGGCCGGCATGCCCATGCCTTTTCGTTTTTTCTGCACGGCCGCGTGGCAAATGCCCGAATCAAACCACACATCAAAAATGTCTTTGCCATGGCGGAAGCCTTCGGAACCAAAATCAGAGTCTCGCTCGTTAAGATTTTTTCGGCGAACTGTATCGCCAATAAAATGCTCAGGCGAAAACTTAAAGAAAGCTTCGATGCCGCCTTCTTTTTCCATGACGTCAGCGACTTTCATCATCACGTCCACATCAATCAATGGCTTGCCGGTTTTTACACAGTAAAAAACCGGGATGGGAACTCCCCAAATTCTTTGTCGACTGAGGCACCAGTCGGGCCGACCTTCCATCATCGAACGAAAGCGCACTTCTCCCCACTTTGGGAAAAAGCTGATGTTGTCGATTTCTTTCAAGGCCACTTTGCGAAGCTCGGTGCCCTCTTGATCCAAACCAATAAACCACTGCGGAGTCGCACGGAAAATCAGCGGAGTCTTCGATCGCCAGCAATGTGGATAGCTGTGTTCAATTTCTCGGAAGCCCATCAAGGCGCCCACTTCTTTCAAGCGCTCAACGATCATCGGATTGGCTTTGAAAATATTCACGCCTTGATATTCAGGAACTTCGTCGGTGTATTTTCCGGCCTCGTCAACCGGCGAGAGAACTTCCAGTCCATAGCGCAGACCTGCTTTGTAATCGTCAGCCCCATGCCCAGGCGCCGTGTGGACCGCACCTGTTCCGGCGTCGGCGGTGACATGCGAACCTAAAATGATCAGAGACGTGCGATCATAGAAAGGATGTTGAGCTTTTCCTAACTCCAACTGTTTGCCTTTGAAAACAGTTCCCGTGTCGATCAGGCTCAGGCCCGTGTCCTTCTCGACACACTCTTTGAGTGATTTTGCGATCACAATCAAATCAGAACCTGTATCAAAAATTCCATAATCAAAATCTTCATTCAAAGCGATTCCTAAATTGGCCGGCAAGGTCCAAGGAGTTGTCGTCCAAATAACTAACGAAACAGCTTTCTTCGGAGATCCTAACTTTTTCAAAGTCTCAGGATCTTTCACCGCAAATTTAACATAAACAGCCGGCGATTTATGCGGGTGATACTCGACCTCGGCGTCAGCGAGAGCTGTGTGCAAAGTCCAATTCCAATAAACAGGTTTGGTTCCGAGATAAACCACTCCCTTGGCGTAAGCGCGAGCGAACTCGCGCACTTCTTCGGCTTCGTAATCGGCGTCCATGGTATGATAAGGATGTTCCCAGTCTGCCAGCACTCCCAAGCGTTGAATTTGTGGTCTCTGATGGGCGATCCATTTGGTCGCCTCAGCTCGGCAAAGCGCTCTCAACTCTGTATCGGTCTTTTCTTTGGCTTTGGGCCCAAGATTTTTCATCACCGCATGCTCGATCGGCAAGCCATGGCAATCCCAACCCGGAATCATCGGTGCTTGAAAGCCACTCATGTTTTTGTATTTCATGATGATGTCTTTCAAAGTCTTATTCAGTGCATGTCCAATGTGAATCGATCCGTTGGCATAGGGAGGACCATCCGGCAAAATAAAATTTCTCTTAGTCGAATTTTTATTGAGAATTTTTTCGTAAATTTTTTGATCCAACCATTTTTGAATCATCACGGGCTCTCGGGTCGCAAGATTTCCCTTCATCGGAAAATCAGTCTGAGGCAGGAGCACCGTCGATTTATAATCTGGCGTTGGAGTCATGGAAGATCCTTCAAGAAAAGATGTTCAAACAGAATTTCTCTAAGTTATTGGAAAGCCTGGGAATCAGTCAACTTCACTCTTGGTATGGGCGAAATTCCTTCGACTTATTTGAGCAAGGTCTTGACCTGGTTGTAGCCGACAGCAATCAGCATGCGCATAGCTTCTGTGTCAGAACTCAGGTTGAACTGATTTTTGACCTCTTGAATCATGTCCAAGGAGCGAGAATCCACAGAGGAGGCAGGCTGACTTGTTGAGCTCGAAGAGGAGGGGGCGACTGGCGCTGGTGCGTCCCTCTCGCTGGGTTTTTCCTGAATTTTGTCCTGAGACTTTTCGTTTCTAAAATCTTGTGAGCGAAAACGAAAGGTGGGTGCAGAATTTGTTTGGGCAGGCAAAGGCTCTGCAGAGTCCAAGACTTCAAATTCACCCATCATCCCAGCCAAATTTTTCAGTTCATTTTTGAAATTCTGAATGCTCGGTCGCTCCAGAGCCCCATCGCCCTGCATTTTTGCCTTCAGGAATAAACTCACCAGCACATCTGGAGTCGTGGCGATCTCTTTGATGTGATCGCTCTGAGCCTGCAACCAAGCGTAAGCCTGGACGAGAGTTTCTTTGGTGTAGGCTTGAGGTGGTAAGGGATTCATGATGGACATAGCGACTGAAGTTCCCCCCTGATTCCAGAAATATGACTTACTTAATTGAAGGACCAGAAAGATAATTTTTTAAATCGAGGCAAGCAAGAGCAAAAGGCCGAATCGAGCGTCGTGCATAAAATAAAGGCAGCTTCTGCAAGCTGCCATTCAAAAATTATCGGGAAATTGCTTTGACTGCCGCTCAGCATTCGAGCGCCACTGAATTTAGGCTTGGGCCGAGGGCGCGTAATCTTTGGCGACAATCCCGTACTTTTCAATTTTTCGCAGTAAAGTTTTTTTCGGAATGTTTGCATGCAAAGCGGTCTGATTGATTCGCCCTTTGAAAGTTTTCAATGCCTTGATGATAAACTCTTTTTCAAAAGCTTCTTTTTGCGCGTTGAAATCCAAAGCTCCACCAGAATTCAAAGCACCGGATTCCGCTTCACCGGTCTCCAAAGGCTCTTCATCATCGATTGCAAGATCTAAGTCATCATCTTCATCAGCCGAATGAATTTTCAAACCAATTTTTTCGGCGACCGCATCCAGAGCGGAGCTGACAAAGTGAGCTTCCGGCAAGACTGTGCCTGTGCTGTTCAAAACATTTTCAGGAATGGAGCCAAGACTGAGCAATGTCGAGTTTTCCATGATGAACATATGCTCAACCACATTCTCTAGCTCTCGAATATTTCCTGGCCAATCATAGCGCTTCAACACGGCAAGCGCGTCTGCTGCAACACCCGTGATGCGCTTCGTATGAGCGACATTGAATTTTTTGATAAAAATCGGGATCAGTGATTCCAGGTCATCTTTTCGGTCCAATAGTGAAGGCAGGAAAATAGGGATGACATTCAAACGATAAAACAAATCTTCACGGAAGGACGCTGCCTTCATCATTTCTTCCAGCGGCCGATTGGTCGCTGCGATGATTCGAACATTGGTTGGAATTTCGCGATTGGCGCCAACGGGAACAAAGACTTTTTCTTGCAGAACTCGCAGCAGTTTGACTTGCATCAATTGAGGCATGTCGCCGACTTCGTCGAGAAACAAGGTTCCGCCTTCTGCGAATTGAAACTTTCCAATCTTTCTTTGATCGGCTCCAGTGAAGGAACCTTTTTCGTGACCGAAGAGTTCAGATTCGAAAAGATTTTCTGGAATGGCAGAGCAGTTGATAGCCACAAACTTTTCGTCTTTACGAGCCGAGTTGTAATGAATTGCTCGAGCCACGAGCTCTTTGCCAGTTCCGGAGGCGCCTCGGATTAAGACGGGAGTATCAACCTTCGAAAGTCTGTGGATGATGTTGAAAACTTTTTGCATCTGTTGATTGTTGCCAATGAATTTTCGTCCACCTTCCATCAACACAGGTGAAGAGGCAGCGACATTTGAAATCATATTCATCGCCGCGATCGAGCGATCCATCAAAGCAATCAAATCTTCGCTCGCAACAGGTTTGGAAAGATAATTGTAAGCCCCATCTTTCACCGCTTGAACGGCGTGATCGATGGTCGCGAAAGCCGTCATGACTATCACGATAATTCCAGGATTGTGTTCCTTGATCAGCTTCAAAGTCTCAAGGCCATTGAGCCTTGGCATATCCACATCGAGAAGTGCGATGTCAAATTGCCCAGCTTTGATTTTTTCGATCGCATTGATGCCGTCAAAGGCTTCATCCACATCAAATCGGCGAGTGCTTAGGAGAGCGGATTTGACAGAAAGTCTCAGCCCCTGATCATCGTCAGCAACGAGTACTTTGAGCATGAATCCTCCAAGGTTGGGTTTCAAATACGCTGTGGTTCTAGCATAAGAATTCGAATTCTTGCTAGGCAGAATCCGAGCAAGCTCTCGAATTTGCCGGGAAATGTAAAAACCGCAAAGCAGAATTAAGCGCGAGTTGGAAGTTCCACGGTGAAAGTGGTGCCTTGATCAGGGGAAGATTCGCAGGAGATCACTCCCTGGTGCAATTCGACGAAGTATTTGGCTAAATAAAGGCCTAAACCTGAGCCTTTGATAGGCGAAGCCTTGGCGTTTTTGGAACGAAAAAATTTCATGAAAATATTGCTCAGTTCATCAGCCGGAATTCCAGACCCTTGGTCAGCAACTTGGACGACGATTTTGCCGTCGATTTCTTCGGAGCTGATCAAGACCTTGGAATTTTCTGGACTGTATTTAATCGCGTTCTCGACAAGGTTGGAAAAGGCTTGTTTGAGCAACTCTGGGTCAACTTGGATGCTAAACAAAGGCTCCAGCTCAAGGATCAAATGAATGTGTCGGAGTTTGGCATGAAACTCATGCTTTCGGGCCACATCCTTCAGCAACTGATTGATATCCTTCGCCTGAAGGTGAAGTTCAATTCCTTGGCTTTCAATTTTGGCATAATTCAAAATAGTACTAATGAATTTCAAAAGATCTTCAGCCGATTGTTTGATCATGTCCAAAGCTTCTCGCTGCGGCGTCGACAGGGGAGCCGCATCGCCGGAAATCACTTCAGTCATGCCTTGAATTCTCGCTAGAGGAGTTTTCAGATCATGCGACATCATGCCGATGAAATTGGTTTTCAAAGTTTCCACTTCAGAAAGCAATTTGTGTTTCTGATAATACTCCCAAGAGCGACGATTCTCCATGATCAAACGGTAAGGAATAAAAAAGTAGTAAGACAAAAAGATCGCCAAAAAAGGATGGGCGACATCAATCCAAATTCCGAAAGGCCAAAAAGCAAAATAAGCAAAAACTCCGAAGGCAGTGGCCGTCCCCAGGAGAATCAGAATTCCTTTCAAAGGTTTCAATGTCAGGACCACGTGCACGGTGAGAATGGATATGAGAAGAGTGAAAATGAGGTTGAGCCAGTCCGGTGCTTTGACTGGTGCCGAATTTCGAATCAAAGTTTCAAACATATTAGCATGCAGCTCTGAAGCCGTCAGAATATCGGCGGATCTAGCCATCGGCGAGTAAACATAATCTCTCTTATCTAAACCGGTGTCGTCTCCGACAATCACAATTCGATTGGCGAAAAATGGAGGGTCAGGATTTTCAGTCAATAGCTGATCGAAGGTCAGGATTGGATAGGAGCCAAGCGGTCGATAATCGATGAAAGCTTGAAGCGAGTCATAAACCGCAAAAGATCCTCGGACTTTTTGAAAATCCAAAATTTCAGGATTGAAAAGCCCAGCTATCTTCGGATGCAAAAGCTCTTTGTTTTGAAAAGTCACAAGCAGTCGTCTTGTGACTCCATCCTTGGCGAAACGAGTGGTGTCGGCTGTTTTTGGGCCAGGTTCGACTTTGAGGTGATCGAGTGGTGGCGGAAACTGGGACTTGCCAGCTTCACCCTTCATCTCTAGTTCATCCGTCGGAAAATAAACATGCTCAAAGCGAGCGGCCGTTTCGGCAAATAATTTTTTTTCTTCGGGATCGCCCTTCCATTTAGCGAGATCGGAAAGATAGATCACGGCCTTCGGATGCTGCTGAAGAATCTTATCCAGAGCTTGAGCCTGAATTTTAAAATTCGGTGCGCCCTTGAACTTCTCGACCGTTTTTTGCGTGATATTGATCAAGCTGATGGATTGGGTGTCTTTGGGCGAGGGGCGAAACCTTGTTTGCAAATCAAAGAAGAAAAATTCGAAAGATTCGATTGAAACTTGTGAAACAAAATAGCCGACAAAAAGCGCAAAGCTTGTTCTTAAGAAAACAGCGATCCACTTTTTGATCCAAATTTTATAGAATGCTTTGAGATTCAAAAGATCTCCTCAAAAAGAGAAGATTTAGAGGGAATTGAGAATTCGACATTCCGAAGTGTTTGTGGCAGTCACAATCACTGGGCTTTTGATTTTAACGATGTGAAGCTTTTTCGTGTTCTTTTTTGTTTCCATGTCACACCTTCCGTAACTGGTAATAATATGAAATGCCGGCTGAGATCAAGTCTCTTGTTCGGTCACAGTAAACATTATCAACTTTGTGACGATCGCCTGTTGCCTTCTTGTGAGCCCACATGCAACCGCCTCCGCAGAGAAAGCGAGCCCAGCAGTCGTTGCAGCTGTTTGTTGAAATCAATGAGTTCTTGAGGGGTTGCAGATTCTCGATTGGTAAATTCACGCCATTGCCGACGGATTCAGCTGGATTATTGACTGACCAGGGACAAGTGAAAGCCCGGTTTTTTGCGTCGAGCACCACGTAAGATTTTCCAGACCCACAAAAATTTTCAACCCGGGTTTTTGAATCCAGTTGCTGAAACAGCTGATCGAAAAATTTGATTTTTCTCAAGCCTGCTTCGCCTTCAGTCGCTAGGGCCAGCTGGCCAACCTCTGCCATTTCCTGAGCAAACTGCGAACTGGCCACGGGGTCTGAATTTTCTTGGTCGTAATGAAAATCAAACCAATCGACTCCAAGCTCGCGGTAAAATAAATAAGACCGCATGGGATGAGGGTTGAAAGTCCCGAAAACCCCCTGAACTCCAATCGAAGGAATGTTGTGACGGTTCGCTAGCAGAAGTTCGATTCCTTCTAAGACCTGAGCTGTGACTCCCTTTTTTTGTGATTTTTGTGGGCGCACGAGATCATTGATTTCGGCGGGACCATCGAGGCTGATCGTGACTTGAGAAGAGATTGAGTTCAGAAGGCTCACCGTATGTTCGTTAAATAAAGTTCCGTTGGTGATCACGTTGAACTTTACTTTCAAGGAAAATTCTTCTGCCTTTAGTAGAGCGTACTCGGCTAAAAGCTGAATGCCTTGAGGATACAAAAAAGGTTCGCCGCCAAGGAAAGTGATGTTGAAAACATCACCGGCTGAGAGGCGGCTCATCAAAATTTCAATTTGCGGAATCGTCGCTTGCACCGAAATTTGCTTTTGCGGACTGCCGTAAGTTCCATCGCCACCTGCCGCACAATACACGCACTGAAGATTGCAAAGCTGACTGACGTTGATCGAAAGTGATTGAATTTTGTGCTTAGCAGATTCAGTCCGAACCTGATCAGAAATTTCTTCATTCCAGTTTGCCAGCTGCTCGGTGATTTCGGGATCTTGGATTTCCGCAGGCGAGGAAAGCGCTTGGAACAACTCGTCTGATAATTCTGCTATCTCTAAATTTTTCGCATGAAAGCCCAGCACCGCTCCCGAGCTGCTTTTCATGGCTAAAATGTTATCAAAGCGTTTCAATTGCATGAGTGGTGTCGTTTCCCTACTGAAGCTCAGTTCATAGACAAGGAATGCAAAAAATCGGCCGGCTCATGCTTTCCCCAGTTATAAAATTCATAAGTGATTTCGATGGCATGGAATGGCCAAAGTGGCCCGGGACCAAGATCACAGAAAAAATTTCGATAAGCTTTGCGCAAAATTTCACCAGTTTGGAAAATCTTACCGCCTTCGGTCGGGCAGCAAAATACCACTTTTGAGGGCGATGACCACTGGACCCCGGGGCGAATCGGCTGGTCTAGAAAAGCTCAGCTGTGCTTCTTTTTGAATTCAATTTTTAAATTGCAGATGAAGTTGCGGATTCAATTTTGCTCTCTACTTTGGAACAAACATCAGCCAAGGAGGGCCTATGAATCCAAGTCAAAAAGGAATCAGCGCGTATTTTAAGAGTGTTCGAAGTCCAAACAAAAATCACTCGACACAGTCCTTTCATGAAACTGGACTTTTAGAGAGCGAGCCTTTGCAAGGAGATGTGCAACTGCCAACCGGTCGGCAGAATCCACTTTCCTTTCAAGCGGTTTTGAAAACACAGTTGCGTAAACAAGGTTGATCACGACAACCAAAGAGATTTCAATTAGATCCTAGACTGGGCCAGATTATTTTTTGCGAAGAGCGGCAAAGCACGGCATCCTAAAGGTCTATGGAATGTCTATGGCATTAAAGTGTAAATTTTGGGGAGTCAGAGGATCGCTGCCATCCTCGCCGATGCCTGAAAAATGGGTGAGTGACATCGAAGCTTTGATGCGCCAATTTTTTAAATCAGGTTACAAAGATGCCACGGAAATCAAAGAGTTCTTAGCAAGCCAAACAGTTCCGCATGTTGGCGGCTTTGGAACAGCCACGACCTGTGCTGAAATCAACTCGAGCAAAGTGCAAATCATCATCGACGGCGGAAGCGGGATTCGAAATTTATCGGAAGAGATGATGTTAGGGCCGGCGGGAAAAGGGAAAGCGGAAATTCATATTTTTCTGACTCATTTTCACTGGGACCATATGCTGGGTCTACCGTTTTTTGCGCCTCATTTTATCAAGGGCAATAAGATCCATTATTATGCCGTTCAGCCTGATCTCGGTGAAATGGTGAAGACAAAATTCAGAAAGCCTTTTTTCCCAGTGGCATTCGAAACTTTGCCATCTGAAATTCATTTCCATCATTTGCAACCGAGAAAGCCTTTTGTCTTACAAGACATGACGATCACTCCCTTTCAGCTCGATCATCCCGACCCATGTTGGGGATACCGAGTCGATTGCAAGGGAAAATCTTACGCTCATTGCGTGGACACCGAAGGAACTCGCACAACGCGAGAAGCCTTGGGGCCGGACCTTCCGCTGTATCAGAATGTTGATTTGATGTACTTCGATGCTCAGTACACTTTGCCAGAGCTGGCAGAGAAGGCGAACTGGGGACATAGCGCAGCTCAACTGGGCTTGGATATTGCCTTTCGTGAAAAGATTAAGCGAGTACTCTTTGC
The DNA here is from genome assembly GCA_043740515.1 of Bdellovibrio sp. GTDB lineage: Bacteria > Bdellovibrionota > Bdellovibrionia > Bdellovibrionales > Bdellovibrionaceae > 21-14-0-10-47-8. Next base: position 10,035 of record JAYUCD010000126.1, read on the forward strand.
ACATCATGATCCAGGAGCGGACACGGCTGAACTGATGGCACTGGCTCAGCAGACTCAAGATTATTACAGCTGGAAAATAAAAAGTGCCTCTGCAAACAACCTCAAGTTGTTTGATGTGAAATGGCAATATGCTCATGAAGGCATGGTTGTCGATCTTTCTGACTGACAAATATTTTTTTATTTAAAATTAAAATTAAAAATTTATTTAGGGGCTATTATTTAGTGAAAACAAGTTCCAAGTGACTTGGTACTTGATCCGGCTCCGTTACGTCAACATGGCGAACTTCAGTGCCCTCCGGCCAATTGAAATCAGAATTATTTTCGCTCGCAATCTTTTTCATAAACTGCAGCCAAATCGGAACGGGTCCGCTGGCGCCAGTCAGGCCGTCAGAGATCGGGCTATCATATCCCACCCACACAACTGTGGTCTGTTGGGGAGTAATCCCCGCAAACCAGGCGTCTTTGTAATCAGAAGTCGTTCCCGTTTTACCCGCTGAAGGCACCTGAAATCCTGAGAGCGAAATCATCTTTGCAGTTCCGCTTAAGGTCGTTTGTTTCATCATCGAAAGCAGGCTGGCCACCGGAGCTGCTGGAACTTTCTGTTCGGGATGAGCTTCGAAGCGAAACATCTTTTGTCCTTGAAGATCGGTCACGGCTCGAACGGGACTGAGCTGCAGATGGTTTCCGAATCGGGCGATGGCTGTGTAAGCTTCGAGAACTTCCAATGGATAAAGTTCGAAAGCGCCCAAGGTGATCGATGGAACTTTATTGAGTTGCGAATGAACTCCAAGCGCTTGAGCCGTTTCAATGATTTTATCCAGCCCGATTTCCAGCCCGAGACTGGCGGTGGCGGCATTCAAACTGTTCTTCAGTGCAAAGTACATCGGAACAGGACCGAAATATTTCTTGCCATAATTCTCTGGAGACCAAGATTGCTTTTCATAAGTGTAAGAAAATTTGCTGTCATTCAAAACGGTCATGGGATCATAGGTCTTGCCATTTTTTCCCGACTGCAGGAGTGCGGAAAGAAAAACAAAAGGTTTCATGATTGAACCCACTTGGCGGTGACCCTCGGTGGCTCGATTGAACTGAGTCAGTTTGTAACCACGGCCGCCCACGATGGCTGAAATCAAGCCACTGTCGTTGTGAGAAGAAACCAAAACTCCCTCAAGATTGAGACCTTTTTCTTTGAGCACTTTGATTTTTGGATTTTTGGCTTCCAGCTCTGCCAAGCTTCCGCGAACGGATTCTTGTGCCGCTTGTTGCTCTTGCAAAACCAGGCCAGTAAAAATTTGCAAACCGCTGAGATCGAGACCTAAATCTTCGACGACTCGATTGACGGCGCGGATGTAATAAGGCGCCGTCTCGTTAATCGATAATTTCCTCTCCAGCGGCAGCGCCTGCACTTTGGCTTGAGCGAATTCTTCTTCGCTGATCATTTGCAGTTCTTTCATTCGGTCGAGAACGAGGCCGCGACGTTTCAGGGCGTTTTCTGGCTTTCGAAAGGGGTCATATAATCCAGGACTGTTGAGAACGGCGGCGAGCATTGAGCACTCATGAAGCTGGAGCTGTCTCAAGGGTTTGTTGAAATAATACTGGGAAGCTGCGCCGAAGCCGCGCACTTGGAAAGGCCCGCTCTGTCCTAGATAAATGACGTTCAAATAAGTTTCTAATATTTCATCTTTGCTAGCGTGAGCTTCGAGCAAAAAAGACATGGCAAATTCAGTGATCTTTCGTTTGAAAGTTTTCTCCGAAGTTAAAAAATAATTTTTGACCAATTGCTGAGTGATCGTGCTGCCGCCCTGGTGAACGCGACCACGAAAAATATTGCTGATGATGGCTCGAGCAATTCCTGAATAAGAAACTCCCGAGTGTTCGAGAAATTTGGAATCTTCGATGGCCAGAACTGCATTCAGACATTGAGTCGGGATTTCTCCGAGCGCCTGATAGTTTTGCATGATGGGCTGCTCATCTAAATACTGCGCAACCAATTCGGGCTCCAAAGCAATGCGTGGAGATATTTGCAAAGGATTGCCTTGCAAGGTGCCGGTAATTTTATCCTCCGAGTCAAAGGTCAACATCTGCAAAGGAATTTGCGACATCTCAGGATCATTTGTTTCTTTCAGCGCGAAAAGCAGACAGGTGGCGGTTCCGGAGGGCAGCGGGATCGGCACCGAGCTCTGACATTTGTCGATGAGGGTTTCAGCGAAATCTCCATGGAAAAGC
>JAYUCD010000127.1:0-14432 GCA_043740515.1 Bdellovibrio sp.
ATTACAGGCAGAAAAAATGTGGATATCTCAGTGGACTATGTGATCTCGGGAGAGCACGCCATAAATTTTTCTCGAGAAAATATTGAAATTTCGATTCGAAAACGCAGCTTGGAATTGCACAGTGCGGAGCTTCATTCAGGGACTTCTTTGGTGGTCCGCAGAAGCACGACGTCATATTTCTATACGATGGAAATGATTCGAGATTTTATTCCTCACAAGGTCAGCAAAGAGCGCTGATATTATCTTTCAAAATGTCTCAGATCGTGTATCATAGACAGATTCATGGAACCTATCCTTTGCTGATGCTCGACGATGTGTTGTCGGAGCTTGATGCAGAGAAGAGAGATTCCTTGATTCGGTTTTTGGGTGACATCAACACTCAAATTTTTATCACAACCACAGATTTCAGTCTGCCGAGCAGTATGAAATCTGAAGACTGTGCAGTTCTGAAAGTTCGCGAGGGACAGATCGGAAGTTAATTCCGTGCGGGCCCCGATGTGCTTTCGGCTCGCACGCGAGGGGCGATCTATCTATGAGCGAAGCGAATCAAAGCGCAAACACACCACCTGTTGAACATGTTTATGGTGCAGACTCGATCCAAGTTTTGGAAGGCCTTGAAGCCGTTCGAAAACGTCCAGGCATGTACATTGGCGACACAGGATTTCGTGGATACCATCACTTGGTTTACGAAATCGTCGATAACTCGGTGGATGAAGCACTTGCCGGACATTGCAAACACATCAACATCACAATCAATGCCGACGAATCCGTCACTGTTGAGGATGATGGACGTGGCATTCCGGTTGATACTCACAAAACTGGAAAATCTTCGCTTGAAGTTGTTATGACAGTGCTTCATGCCGGTGGAAAATTTGATGGTGGTGGATACAAAGTTTCAGGTGGATTGCATGGGGTTGGAGCTTCCGTCGTCAATGCGCTTTCGACCCGAGTGGTTGTCGAAGTCAGCCGACAGGGTTCGGTGTATTCGCAAACTTATTCTAAAGGCGTTCCGCTGGCACCGATTCAAAAATTGGGGGCGACAGATAGAACTGGAACGAAGGTTACTTTTAAGCCGGACCGAGAAATTTTCAAAGATGAAACGGTTATTTTCGATTTCACTTATTTATCAAATCGATTGAGAGAATTGGCATTTCTGAATGCGGGCCTTCATATCTGTATCACCGATGAACGCAGTGGAAAAAAAGTTGAATTTCAGTATTCAAATGGAATCGCTGAGTTCGTGAATTACATGAATCAAAGCAAAAAATCTCTCCACAACGAAGTTGTGTACTTCAAAGGTGAAAAAGATTTCGTAGAAGTAGAAATTGCCATGCAGTGGAATGACTCTTATGCCGAATCTATTTTTTCTTACTGCAATAATATCAATACCCATGAGGGCGGAACTCATTTGATTGGTTTTCGTGGGGCATTGACTCGAACCACGAATGCCTATGCGACTCAAAAAAATATGTTGAAAGACCTCAAAGTATCTTTAGAAGGCGAAGATATTCGGGAAGGCTTGGCGGCAGTTATTTCTGTCAAAGTTCGAGAGCCGCAATTTGAGGGTCAGACGAAAACTAAATTAGGAAATACCGAAGTGAAAGGCATTGTCGAGTCCTTGGTAAATGACAAGCTCGCCGATTTCTTCGATCGCAATCCGTCGATCGCAAAAAACGTTATCGGAAAATGTGTCGAGTCAGCGCGGGCTCGTGAGGCGGCTCGTAAAGCGCGAGATTTAACTCGCCGGAAAACGGCCTTAGACGGCGGATCTCTGCCAGGAAAAATGGCGGACTGCCAAGAGCGAGATCCTGCAAAATGTGAATTGTACTTGGTTGAGGGAGACTCGGCCGGTGGTTCCGCGAAAATGGCTCGTGATCGAAGGACTCAAGCTGTGCTTCCGTTGAAGGGAAAAATTCTCAATGTTGAGAAAGCTCGATTTGATAAAATGCTTTCCAACGAAGAAATTCGAATGATGATTTCGGCCTTGGGTACAGGGATCGGAAAAGATAATATTCAAATTGATAAAATTCGATATCATAAAATTATCATTATGACAGATGCGGATGTGGACGGATCTCACATTCGGACTTTGCTGTTAACGTTTTTCTACCGGCAGCTTCCAGAGGCTTTGGAAAGAGGATTTATTTACATCGCTCAGCCGCCTTTGTATCGAGCGAAAAAAGGAAATCAGCCCGAAGTTTATTTGAAGGATGATGCTGCTCTCACCGAATTTTTGTTGGGCCTTGGATTAAATACCGTCAAAATTCCTACCGCCAAGAAAGAACTGGTTGAAAACGATTTGAAGAAAATGATTTTGAATATTCAAAAATTCAATAATCTCTTGAAGGCATCTTCAGTCAAATACGATCCAGATGTTTTGTATTTTATTTTGACCAAAGTGGCAGACCAGGAAAAAGCTCTAGCCAGTGAGAATGGCTTTAAACAAATTTTCGAAGATCTCGATGCATGGGTTAAGAACAATCCTAACCGTGGGATCACTGATCTTAAATCTTCAGTGCAAACCGAAAACGGAAAAACGAGCGGCATTTTCAAAACAATTCGCTACGCCGATCGCATGACTACAACGATCAGTATCGATACTTTGAAGGCGCCTGAGTGGGTTGAGTTGACGAACCTGTGGACTCAAATTCAATCCGTGTCTCAACTGCCGATTACGGCACAGATCGAGAAAGACGAGCATTCGTTTGAAGACTATACAAGTTTTTATGAGCATGTGATGGCTAGCACAAAAAAGGGTTACTACATTCAACGTTATAAGGGTCTTGGAGAGATGAATCCAGAACAGCTTTGGGAGACCACTCTCAATCCAGAAAACCGAGCTCTCTTGCAGGTGAACATTGATGATGCCGTCGCTGCCGACGAGACATTTTCTGTTCTCATGGGTGAACACGTCGAGCCGAGACGTAAATTTATTCACGACAATGCACTGATGGCGAAATCTTTAGACGTTTAAGGCTAGGACTAAAATATGGAATCAAATCAAGATCGAAAAGGAATTTCAATTGTCGACATCACCAAGGAAATGCGTGATGCCTACCTTCAATACTCGATGAGTGTGATCGTCGGTCGCGCCCTCCCCGACGTGAGAGATGGCCTGAAGCCAGTGCACCGTCGAATTCTTTTTGCGCAAAACCAGATGAACAATATGCACAACCGTCCTTATCTCAAATCAGCCCGCGTTGTTGGAGATGTGATCGGTAAGTACCATCCTCATGGAGATTCTGCCGTCTATGAAACGATGGTGCGAATGGCGCAGGACTTTTCACTTCGCTATCCTTTAGAGGACGGTCAAGGAAACTTCGGCTCTATCGACGGAGATAGCCCGGCGGCTCAACGTTACACTGAAATTCGAATGACCAAGCTAGCGGAAGCTTTGCTGGAAGATATCGAAAAAGAGACCGTCAAGTTTGGTCCGAACTATGATGACTCGCTAGTTATTCCACTCGTACTTCCTGCGAAATACCCTAATCTCTTGGTGAACGGTTCCGCTGGAATCGCAGTTGGTATGGCGACAAATATCCCGCCTCACAACTTGGGCGAAGTCATCGATGGTTGCATTCACTTGATCCAAAATCCAGATGCTTCAATTGACGAACTGATTGAAAAAATTCCTGGCCCTGACTTTCCAACTGCTGGAGTCATCGCAGGCCGAGAGGGAATTCTTCAGGCCTATAAAAAAGGCCGAGGAATTATTACTCTGAAAGCTGTAGCAGAGATCACTCAGGCGAAAGATCACGAAGAAATTATCATCACTGAAATTCCTTATCAGGTGAACAAGGCGAAGCTAATTGAAACGATCGCTGACCTTGTTCGTGACAAGCAGCTTGAGGGAATTTCTGACATCCGTGATGAGTCTTCGCGCCAAGGAATGCGGATCCTGATTGTTTTGAAACGCAATGAAAATTCAAATGTGATTTTGAATCGCCTTTACAAAATGACCCAACTGCAAGTCAGTTTCGGAATCATTATGCTGGCTCTCGATGCCAAGAACCAACCGGTTATTTTTGACCTCAAGGGAATGTTGCAAGCATTCATCGAGCATCGTCGGGATGTGGTAACAAAGCGCTGTATCTTTGAACTGAAAAAGGCTCAAGAGCGAGCTCACATTTTAGAAGGTTACAAAAAGGCGCTGGATCACATTGATGAGGTGATCAAAACCATCAAAGCTTCGAAAGAAGCGAATGCAGCCAGAGAAAATCTGATTGCTCAATTCCAATTTTCAGATCGACAAGCACAAGCAATTTTAGAAATGCGATTGCAGCGTTTGACTGGTTTAGAGCGAGAAAAAATTGAAAACGAATTGGCTGAGATCATGAAGACCATCAATTGGTTGAACTTTGTATTGGCGGACGTGAAAGAGATTTTTAAAATCATCGTTCAAGAACTGACAGAGATTCGTGAAAAATATTCGGACACTCGTCGAAGTCAAATCACCGGAACTTCGGATGATATTGAAGACGAAGATCTCATTGCGGACGAGCAAATGATCGTCACGATTACTAACACCGGCTATATCAAGCGCATTCCGATTGATCAGTACCGGGTGCAAAGACGTGGAGGAAAAGGATTGAAGGGCATGGAAACTCGAGAAGAGGACTATGTGACCGACATCTTTTTAGCGAATACAAAAACAACTTTGTTGGTCTTTACTGATAAAGGGAAATTGTACTGGGTGAAGGTTCACAAGCTTCCACTTGGAAATCGAACTTCAAAAGGCAAAGCGATTGCCAACGTGGTTCAGCTTTCGAACAACGAAAAAGTTCAGGCGATCCTGCCAGTCGAAGATTATGCTGAAAATAGATATGTAGTGATGCTCACTCAAAAAGGAATTATCAAGAAAACGGCGCTCGATGCATTTTCCAATGTAAGACAGGCGGGAATCATTGCACTGACGACTGATCTTGAGGACAGCATGATCGAAGCAAAAATATCAGATGGAACCAGTGACATTTTTATTGCAACCAAAGAGGGAATGTCGATTCGCTTCAATGAAGATGATGTGCGTCCAATGGGACGATCGGCTCGCGGAGTGAAGGGCATCACGCTCGGCAAATCAGACGATGTGATCGGCATGGAAGTCATTTCTAAAGACTCGAAAGACACCTTGCTGATGGTGACGGAGTCAGGTTACGGAAAGCGCTCTGAACTGAGTGAGTACCGAATCCAGTCCCGCGGCGGGGTCGGTATCATCACACAGAAAACTACTGACAAAGTTGGAAATGTGATTGGTACCAAGCTCGTCCAAAATGAACAGGAAGTTATTTTGTCGACCGATAAGGGACAAAATATCCGAATGAAAATTTCAGACATCTCTGTTTTGGGACGCAACACTCAAGGAGTTCGGCTAATCAACCTTAACAACAAGGATGAAAAGGTGACGGGCCTAGCGGTTGTCGAGAAAGAAGAAGATGACTCAAACGGAGTTTCTGGTTCTGAAACGCCTATCCATTAAGCCGACCGTGCTTTTCGTTATCGCAGCTTTCCTGGCGACAGGAGGCTGCACTTCGACTGAACAAAGAGAAATGTCAGAAGCGAAATCCGATATCGGGCGAGGTCACTTTCGCATTGCCCTTTCACATCTGGATAAAATTATTCTTCGCTCTCCTCAATCTGATCTTGGAATTGAAGCGGCCAGAGAGGCGGCGCGCATTTGTTTTTTCGAGCTGAAGGATTTCCCCAGGGCAGCCCGGCATTATCAGCAAATAGTTTTAAGTTCGAAAAATGCAGACGAGCGATTGTTGGCGCAAAAACAAATTGTCTCCGTTTATTTTGATCAAATATCTGATTACCCGAAGGCAGTTGTTGAGCTGAACAAACTTGTGGCCATGCTCGCCGACCCACAAGACAAAATGAATTATAAAATTAAACTAGCGCGCGCGTATTATTATCAGAATAACTTTTCACAGGCTGAAAATGAAGCGGATGAATTTATTCGCAGCAATCCTCCCAAGGATCAGAGGTTTGACATGTTGCTTTTGAAAGGCAACATCAGTTTAGCGGAAAAAAACTTGCCTACAGCAATCACGGTCTTTCGAGACCTGCTTAGCCAATACCCGGAGCGTTCTGCGAAAGACAACGTAGCCCTGACTCTTTCGGTCTGTTATGAAGAAGTGAAAGATTTTAGGGCGGCAATTGAAGTCCTCGAGAAACTGAAGATCACACATCCCGTGCCCGAGTATTTGGATCTTCGGATCAAAAGATTGCGGGAGCGGCTGAAAAACCTTCCGGCCTCCAGTGGGCGAACGAAAAAGTAGGAGATTAAAATGTCGGAACCAAAAGAATACGGAGCCATGGGCTGGGCGCTTCAACTTTTCGGCTATGTCATGGCAGGAGTGATCCTTGGCCGAGTCATCGATCATTACACGAACAATGAAAAAGGCCTCTACACCTTGCTGTGTCTTGTGTTGAGCTTCGTTTCCTTCGTTTTCATTCTTCTGCGCGAGCTGAAAAAGTGAAAAGAATCCTGTTTTTTGGTTTGGTTTTTGGACTGCTCGAAACAGCTTTGATCTGGTGTTTGATCAGTCGAGATGCGGGCCTTTCCTTTGGGGCGGCCCAAAGTGTCATGCTAATCAATTTATCACTTCTCACCCTTCTTTGGACGGCGATATTACAGAAAAAAAAGATTGCTCCAGTTTCCCTTCTCATTGTAATAAAGTCCCTGTTTCTTTTACTGTCTGCATGGATCGTTCTCGAAAAGATTGCACCACTGCCGCCTTGGGCGCTTGTTGGATTTGCAGCCTTTTTCGTGACCTTAACTTTTGCGGGCTCAATCAGGAAGGTTCAATCAAAAAGTGACCTATGAGCTTTAGCTGGACACAACTCATCCCCGGTGTTGGACACGAATACGCTCACGTTGCAACAGCAGCGATCGCAACGACTGTGTTGGTTGGAATCGCCGTCAAGGCAAGAGCCGATCTTGGCACGAACGAAGCTTCAGTTGTGCCAGCACAAAAATTCGGAGTGCGTGCGATTTTTGAAATGATCACAGGTTACATCGATAAACTTGCCGTTTCTGTGATCGGGCCCGAAGAGGGCCGCCGACTTGTTCCACTCTTCGCTTCATTTTTCACCTTTATTTTATTCAACAACTTGGTTGGCCTCCTTCCAGGAGTAACTCCTGCCACTGAAAATTTAAACACAACTTTCTCAATGGCGATCTTTGTCTTCGTTATGTACAATATCATGGGCGTCAGAGCCAATGGAGTGGGATATTTAAAGCACTTCTTGGGGCCAGTTTGGTGGCTCGCGCCTTTCATGTTGGTGCTCGAGCTTATTTCGCACGCCGTTCGTCCCTTGAGTCTTGGAATGCGTTTGGGATTTGTGATGTTAGGCGATCATACAGTTTTGGGAGTCGCTTTGGATCTTGTTCCATTGGGCGTGCCGATACTTTTCTATATGTTGGCGATCATCGTTTCTTTAATTCAAGCAATTGTTTTTACATTATTATCTATGGTCTATGTTGCGATGGCGACGGCCCATGAACACTAAGAAAGGGAATTTTATGAACAAAAAAAATGCTCTCGTTGCAATGGCAACTCTCCTTGCAGCAGGAAGCGCATTTGCTCAGGAAGCAGCCGTAGCAACCCACGCTACTGGTATGTCTGACAAAGGACTCAAAGCTCTCGCGGTTGGCGTCGGCTTGGGTTTGGCAGGATTGGGAGCTTCTCTGGGACAGGGTCGCGCCGCCTCTTCAGCACTCGAAGGAATCGCAAGAAACCCAGCAGCCGCTGATAAAATCCAAACCCCACTGATTCTTTCTTTGGCGTTCATGGAAGCAATTGCACTTTACGGTCTTGCTCTCGCTTTCGTACTGTAGTTTCAAGCAGTCTGCTTGTGTCAGCAGTTCGAATTTGATTGGATAAAGACAAATTGATCAGGTTAAATAAAAGCCGACTGGAAGCAGTCGGCTTTTTGTTTATCTAGTTTTTATTTATCCAGGAGGGATAAAGATGGGGAAAATTTTAATTGGATTTTTGATTCTGGGTTTGGGATCTGTGAGCTTCGCCGCAAAATACCTGACACCAGTTGGTCCCCACATTTTGCCAGATGCACCGAGCTCAGCCTACCAGGCTCTCGCTAAGCGATTGTCGAAACAGTTTTCAAATGCCTCTTCAGATCCAGTAATACAACTGGGCGAGCGAAATCTCCAATGGTTGAAGTACATGAACTCGTTTCGACCCGAAGGAAAAAAACTACAGTTTACAAAGCCTGGGCAATTGACGGGAATTCCTATCGACGCACCAAAAAACTACAATGCTGAAATCATCCAAGCTGAATACGATAGCTTGAAAGCAAACATGCCAGCGGAAATGAACAAGGTCCTCTACTCCACGGGGCCCTTTCCAGAAAGCCAAAATCCGCCGGTTGATGACGACAAATATACATTGTGGGCTCGAAAAGTAGATCGAAACTACCAAACTGCGATTCGTTGGTCGGGCATGGCTCCTTGGTTGCCAGAACTGGAAAACCGAAGAGATGGAGATCTGCGTGGTTTCTACTTTCTTTCGCAAAAAACAGACAATGTCGAAAGTGTTTTGAGAACTATAAGCAGTCTTCCTTTGGAGCGACAAAAACAGATTAAAGAATGGCTTACTCAAATGTGCCAAAATCGGGACGGCCTTAACAACGGTTGCGAGACGCAAATCGAAAACTCCGTTCAGGCTAAGACAGCCTATGAAGCCTATTTGAGATATCTTTCGAACAGCCAAGAGCTTTGGAACTCTTACTTTGGCTTGGAAAATCCAAGATCTGAAATTACTTGGAGTCAGTCAAATAGCAATCAGATGGTTGTTCCTTTTCGGGATCCATCTGACAATGTGATTTTGAATTATCTGAGAATCAATATTCAAGACGAGTGGAAATGGAATGGCTGGCAACTTCTCTTGGATTTTCGCAAGCAGGCAGACATTCATGTGGAGTTCCAGCCGGGCGTCACTCCTCACGTTAATGGCCTCGGTGGAAACACAATCACCATGGATGCGAATGCTCCCTTGAGCGAGTGGGATGTGCAGTGGACGATTCGACATGAGTTTGGTCACGTGTTAGGATTCAAAGATTGCTACTTGGAATTCTATGATCCGAACAGCTCTGCAATTGTAAGTTATCAGTTGGATATTACTAATTTGATGTGTTCGCGTGCGGGCCGCTTGAAGCAGACCCACTTTGATACTTTGAAAAAAAGCTATTACAAATAAAAACCAAAGCTTAAAGCATTGGATTGACGGTCGCTTCAATTTGCGACCGAATTCGATTCAAACCCTTTTCGGTCCAAGACTCAAACCGGAGAACGAGCACCGGTTGAGTATTTGAAGCTCGAGCCAAAGCCCATCCATCTGAAAAGCTGATGCGGACGCCATCAATAAAGTTAGCTTTATAGTCGACCCCACCTGGGAATTGCGAGATCAATTTAGCAACGATTTTCGTTTTCTTTTCTTCGGTTGTATCGATGCGAATTTCCGGCGTGTTGAAAGAAGTTGGCAAACCCTCCAAAAGCTGAGGAATAGTCTTTCCAGTTTTCGACAAAATTTCGCAAACCCTGAGCGCGGCATAAAGGGCATCGTCGTAACCATAATTTCGATCAGCAAAGAAAATATGCCCAGACATTTCGCCGCCGAAGGGCGCCTTTTCGATTTTGATTTTTTCTTTGATCAGCGAGTGACCTGTTTTCCACATGATCGGAACTCCGCCATGTTTTCGAATGTCATCATAAAGCCGGTCCGAACATTTGACGTCGCCGATAATTTTGGCGCCTTTGTTTTCCGCCAATATTGATCGACTGATCAGCACCATCAGCTCATCGCCGTAAATCATATTTCCTTTGTGGTCGACGAGCCCGATCCGATCGGCATCACCATCGAAACCGATTCCAGCAATGGCACCCTCTTCTTTCACTTTCGCCGCGAGATCGATAAGATTTTTTTCCACCGTGGGGTCTGGATGATGATTTGGAAAACGTCCGTCAGGTTTTTCAAAAAGAATGGTTGGTTTCAGTCCGACCTCCTCAAACAATCGTCGAACCACGCAGCCCGCGGCGCCGTTTCCGCAATCAAGAACAACCTTAACGGGCTTCAGTTGCCCAAATTCTTTTTTATAGCGCGCCAAATAGCTCGGCAAAACATCAATCGTTTCTTCCGAGCCGATTCCCTTTGGAAAAACATCAGCAGCGATAATTTTTCGCAGCTTTTGAATTTCTTCGCCAAAGATCGTGGCCTTGCCGGCGCTGATTTTGAAACCATTGTAGTCGGGAGGATTGTGACTACCCGTAATCATGATGGCACCATCAACGGGCATTTCGAATGTTGTGAAATAAGAAATTGGCGAGGTAACAAGTCCGATGTAGAGAACCTTGACCCCACACTCTTGCAGACCCCTCGACATGGAGGTTTTGATTTCCTGTGCTGATAGACGAGCGTCGTGGCCCAAGGTAATAGTCAAAGCTTTGAGACCCAACTTTTCAAACATATACTGAGCGTAAGCTTTACCCAGAAGATAAGCGAAATGTTGGTCAAACTCTTTGTTGTAAATGCCGCGGATATCGTACTCTCGAAAAATTACATCTTGGTGCATAGTTTTATTCCCCACTGTAAAGCTTGTATCATTGATCCAGGGTTGGCTTTATTTTGTCCGAAAATATTTTTTGCTGTGCCGTGATCCACCGAACTTCGTTTGATTGGAAGGCCCAAGGTCAGGTGAACTCCAGAATCAAAGCCGTGTATCATCTTGAAGGGAATTAGACCCTGATCATGATATTGGGCAACAAAGAACGAATATTTTTTCCAATTTTCAGGTAAGAACGCAACATCTGGCACAAGTGGCCCTTCAAAAGAAGAACGCGTTCGAGCCACTTTCGATTGTGCCTTTAACAAAGGTCGAAGCAAGTCTTCATCGAATTTTCCGATAAGACCTTGGTCTCCCGCATGCGGATTCAGGCCAAGCACAGCAACCGATTTTTTCTGCTGAGATTTCGATAAAATTGAGCGCGTTTTCAAACTGAGATTTAGAACCTCTGAAAGCAATTCTCGAGTCAGAGATTTTTCTATGTCGCTGGTGGAGATGTGTCCAGTAGTCAAAATGACATTGAACCTCTCACCAAGGAAACACATGAATGCTGTTTTTTTCTGGGAAATTCTTTTTAAAATATCAGTGTGACCGATATCAGAAAAGCCAGCTTTTTGAATTTCCTGCTTTGAAAGCGGCCCGGTCACCATCGAGTCAACTTTTTTCTCCAGACAGGCGCGAGCAGCCTCCTCGACCCATAAGGCGGGAGAGCGAGAATCTGAAATTTCAATCAACTGTTTCTTTTGTGGAGTCAAAGCAAGAGCTGTGGCCAGATCACTGACAACCAATCTTTGAAAAGACGCATTTAACTTAACCAGTGATTTTTCTGAAGACTTGTTGGATCTGTAAATGATGAATTGCGCATTTTTCTGCGGACCTAATGCTGCCAATGCCTTCGCAGTCACTTCCAGTCCTATACCATCGACATCGCCAGTTGTGACCAGTATCCGCTTGCAGTTGGTCACTTGTTGATCCGAATGAAGGACTCTTCTCGCTTTCCATCAATCCAATTTTTGAAATGTTTTTGAAAAGACTTTTCAAAAAGCTGAGAGCGAAGTTTTTCTTTTTCTTTTTCGAACTGTGGATCCGTAATTAACTTTTTATTTAGAATCTTGATGATCTGGAATCCGGCTTTTGTTTGAACGACATCAGAAACCTGCCCTACCGGTAAATTTTCGACCGCCCGCTCCAGTTCAGAGCTGAACTCGCCAGCTTTGAAAGTACCCAGCAAACCTCCGGTTGAGAAGTTTGGATCTTCGCTATTTTGCTCAGCAAGAGCATCGAATGAGTCGCCAGAGCGAATTTTTTTCAGAACGAGCTGCGCCCGATCTTTGGCTGTTTGAGGCCCACCTTTTTTTGGATTGAAAATAATGTGCGCCAACGTGTATTCAAAGATTCCGTTGCTCGTTGAGGGATTGGACCGGGCGTATTGCGCTTGAACATCTTCGTCAGAGACGCGAATTTTAGAAGTGATCTCTTGCTCGATCAACGACTGTCTCTCCACTCGCGTTTTGATAAAGTCTTGGTAGTCACTGGCGCTCATTCCCTGGGCTTTGATGGCGCTCATCAACTCGGATCGCGAAACATTATTTTTTTTCGCGACATCCCGGATTTCCTGCTCTACGCGCTCAACAGTCACGCTCAAATTCAGACGCTTGATTTCTGAGGCCATGATCTTTTCATTGATTAAATAGGCAAGCTCTCGCTCTGAACTTCCCTTCAAGCTGTCAGGCTTCTGACCAAATAAAAGGAGATCGTCGATCATACCGTTTTGCTCAACTTTTTTATTGAAGCTACGCACATCAGACTGAGTGACGATCTCATTGTTCACAACAGCAACAACACGGTCGACAACCTCTGCTCTTGCAAAGTTAAAAACAAGGCTTGAAGCCAAGATCAAACAGCAAGCTGTATTGCAGAAAACAGTGTAAAAAGAAAAACTCATTTTTGTCCCCTTGTTTCCACCGTGATGGCAGAAATCAAATCATTATCTTTGAGAACCTTGCTAACGCGAATTTGCTTATCCAACCAGGCTGAAAACTCGGCCTGCTGTTTTTTCCCGTTCAGTGCCTGGACGATTTCTTTTTTCACCTCGTCCACAGTTGCAAACCCAGCGCCGATTTTCCGTTCTACTTTGAAAATGTGAAAGCCGTAAGTGCTTTCCAGCACCTGACTCACGCCGCCAATAGGAAGGCTAAAAGCCTTATCAAAAATATCAACAGTTCCTTTTTCGACCCATCCGACCAGGCCCCCGTTTTTGCCCTCAGGTGCGACCGAGTACTTTCTAGCCAGCTCGACAAAGTCCTTCTTTTTCAACTCGTCACGAATGGTCTGTGATTTGGTCAGTTCGTCTGTGATGATCTGGCGTAAATAGATTCGCTCTTTTCGCCGGTAAAGATTTTTATTGTCTTCATAGTATCGATGAATTTCATCTGTCGAAGGCTGGGGTATTTTTTCAGAAATTTTTTGCAAAACCTTGCGTGATAGCAAAGTTTTTCGAAGATCCTCTTTCCACTCTGCCACCGAAAGATTTTCTTCAGCTAGGACTCGGCGAAAAGAAAGGTCATCGGGGTAAGAAGAGCGAAACGAATTGATTTCTTTTTCAAGCTCGGAGTCGCTAATGGAAATTTTATTGGCATTTGCAAAATCGTTTGTTAGCGCTTGCAGGATAAAAACGCGGACCACATCTTCTTTGGATCGCTTCACGTTGCTTGGATCTTTGGCCGCGAGCGCATCAAAATTTTTAAGCCGACGAGCCAGATGATCAGAAAAATCTTTAGCTGTTAAGGTCTGATCGTTTACTTTGACCACGGGTTTTGAATAAAGTTTTGAAGTGCCGAATCCACAGCCACTGATTGACATCGCGAGGAGTGCAAAGATTGGCACCCAAAGCCCGCGATCCAAAATAAAAAACCCCGCTGAAACGGGGTTTTGCAGTTTCAAACTCAAGAAAGCCCCTAGTCGACCAATTTCTTATTGATCTGAATCTTATAATTTTTCTTTAAGCGCTCAAAGTAATCATTGAAGATATCTCGGCGCTTTTCATCAAACACGGCCGTTCTCACAGAGCGCTTATTTGCGTTTTCATAAGTTCGTCGACCAATCATTTTTATAATATGAAAACCAAATTGAGTTTCAATCAACGAAGAAAGCTCGCCAATGTTCAACTTCATAGCTGCTTCGTAATAAGCAGGCACCAGCGAAATTCGATTTTGCCAACCGACATCACCACCGGTTTGCTTGCTGAGAACGTCATCCGAGTACAACTTCACGAGCTCCTCAAACGGCCGCTTGCTCTTTCGAACTTCGTCATGAATTTCAACAGCTCGTTTTTTCGCCTCAGATCTTTGCTCAGTCGTCGCGCCGGGTTTCACTTCAATAAGAATATGCGAAGTGCGAATCTCAGGATTTTTCTTGTAGTAAGCTTCCATTTCTTTTTCGCTGACATTGATTTTTTGGACTCGCTCGCCGAGCTCCTTTTCAAGCAGCGCCTTGTAAAGCTCTTGTCTCATTCGCTCTTGAACAATCGGGTCAGCCTGCAACTTGCGCTTCTCGGCCTCTTGAATACCGAGTTCGTAACGGACCAGATCTTCTAAAAACTGTTCGCGAGTTGGCGGATTGACAGTTTGATTTTTGATCTCGGAGTACTTTTTGTTGAACTCATCAAGACTGATGCTTTTGGTGCCAACGACAGCCACTTCTTTTGTCTGAGCACCTGCTGAAGTGACCAGCAACACAGATATCAAAAAGCATGCAAGAACCTGGAAATGCTTCATAATTTAACATCCTTATAAAAAACAATTTCTTGGTTCAGGCTAACTGACGGAAGCAGGTGCCGCAATTTTTTTAAGGGC
>JAYUCD010000128.1:0-13999 GCA_043740515.1 Bdellovibrio sp.
TCATGAGAACCAAAAAAGTCATATTGTCACTGCCGCCATTGAAGCTGCCTTGCCAGCGCAAAGCGGTCAGAGTTGTAGAAAAAAGCATCAGTCCAAGAAAAATAAAATGGGGATGGAGGAGCATTGCCACCGATGAAAATAAGCTTGCGACAAGTAGGCACAGAAATATTTTTTCCGAAAATAAAAACCGCAGAATCCGCGCCAAAAGAGGAGAAATTTTTTGAAAAGCTTTCGAACTGAGCTCATGGTTCCAGGCGCCTCGAGCACTCCACAGCGAGCGAAGTTGCAAAAGCTCCACAGTCTGAAAGCCTACCGCTAGCGCTATCAAATTGCCAATCCAATAAAGGCTCTGAGTTTGCGACAAGTTTACCAGATCGAGTGCTCCTCTGACATCAAAGAGCAATAAGTTGGTTGATCGACTGAACTGAGCGATGTCACCTGAATTTTGAAACGAAAACTTGAGGCTTTCATTTCTGGTTGCGCGCGAAGTTCATTTTGCAGAAAAAGCAGTAATATTTGATAGGATGTCGAGGCACTTGCATCAAAGTCATTTGGCGATTGATTGATTTCCTCAATCAGCTTGTCGACAGTCCCGCAAACAGCTAAATAAATATTTACTTCCTGATTAAAAAACAAATTCAGAAAGCCAGTGCGGGGCGGCTGGAGGGCTGGCAGCCAGCTTTCAGTCTGAGACTGTTGAATCAGCTGATAGGAGATGGATGGAACATCGCCGGCATCTTCAAAAAATCTCCAGGATGGTATCAAAATTCGAAACAGAGCTAAGCTCTCCAAACGAAAGCTCAACTACGGGTCCTTGATTTTTGGTGCCATGCTAGACGGGTATGAGTCGAATCGCTCATCTCCGAACTTTCTGTTGGTGGAAGACCTAAGATCAGATGACGAAGTTGGCCATGATCTAACATCAAGTCCGAATCTCTCCGCAGCGCTTGCGTGTATTTTGAATGAAAATCTTCAGCATTTGAACTTGATTTCAAAAATAGGTTTTCCAATTCATGACGTGCAATTTGCAGCTCCGCCCCAGTGACTTCATGGTTGTCGATCAAAGCGTCGAAGTCGGACATCAGTCCTGAAAGTGTTTTCAACCATGCGTACTCAGGAAGGGTGATCATCAGTTGCAACCAGTCGACTGGGGATATGGCGTGACCCACCATTTGCTCGCGGTCCGATTTAAGAGAGCCGATCAAATTTCGATGCACCGACATCAACACGGACCGCAGCTTCTTTAAAATTTCCTGTTGATGATTGGGATTTTTTTGTGAATTCTTCAAGCTCAAATTCCTCTAAAAACGAAAGCTTTGCTGGTGTCTCTTGCTGGTAATTCTTGCCATTGTATTTTGAAATCAAATCAGGCTTAAGTCCAGCCCAAAAACCTAGGCTTGCGTTCTTTTGCGACAGACAGTGTGATGAAAGGATGGCTGACAATTGGAAGTATCTCCCGGTTAACAAAGGCAAAGACAAAGCGAAAGTTGACACCGAGGATTTTACTAAGCTCTCTAAACTTTCCTGGAGAACGGTGACGTCAGTTTCGGGGCGGGGAGTTGTTGTGACATCGGTTCAAACTCCGAAAGGTGTCCGCATGGTCACGTTGGGTGCGTACCTCATGAAGCCGCCCAAAGGCAAACAGGTTTACCCTCGACGCTTCCAAAATGGGTTTGATTACCGCAAAGAAAATCTGATTGTCTGCACAATGAAAGAACGTCAGAGAATCCTGCCAAAAAATCGCAATCACATCGGTACCAGTCAGTACAAAGGAGTTTCCTTTTACAGCAGGACCAAAACTTGGCGAGCTGGAATCGGCGTGGATGGGAAATCGATTCATATCGGATTTTATGACAGTGAAGATGAAGCAGCCATCGCTTACAACAAAGCGGCTATCGAACATTTCGGTCATCAGGCCTATCAAAATCAGGTCAAGAAACGCCCACTTCGGCGGAACAGAGAAGATTAGCCCGCGTCGGCCGAATACAAAGTCTGAATTTTTTGGAACATCGATTTGATCTCCGGGGACTTTAGCTTCTCTCGATGAGCAATCAACATGACATCGACAGAAAATAATTTTTCCTGCTGATAAGCATCGAGACCAAAACGCCGGGCAACACTTTGAGGAAGAATTCCCAGTGCATTTTTTTGTGAGGCCACCACTTGGGCGATGACTTCATAGTCGGCTATTGGAATTTTTTGGAAGCCTGTCATTTTTTTGAGGAGTCGGTGCACATTGAGCATGTCAGGGTGAAAGTAAAGTATTCCTCCAATTGGAGCTTTCCCTTTATTCCAAATGGCTACAAAGTCAGCCTCTAGGCGTTTCGCCACGACATCGGGATTTTTTTGAGGATTGATCACCAAACCAAAATCAATTTGTAAATCGGCAACCTTCCGAGTGATTTCCAAGCTTGTCCCAAACTCTGTTTCAAATTGCAGATGATTTGAATCTAAATTCAAGGGATGAATCACCAATGGATAGGCTTTCATGGCGATCGAGTGGTGAAAGCCGAAGCGCAGCCGGCGAAATCCTGCATCTTTTTGATCCTCGAGCTCCCAAGCTTTTTTGAGATGTTGAATTCTTTCCAAAAGAGCCTGACCTGCCAAGGTCAGCTCCACACCTCGAGATTTTCGAATCAAAAGGACCTCACCCCAATTGGCTTCGAGCCCGGCCATCGCCTTTGAAAGCTGCGGCTGAGTGATTCCAAGCACTTCGGACGCTTTGGAAATATTTTTGCTTTCCGCAACTGCTAGAAATTGAAAAATTTCAGATCGAAAAAGAGTCCAGGCTTCAGCATATGCAAATTGGGAATGTCTCATATTCCTGTTTCACCATATCCGAGACTTTTTGCCAAGCGCATTGTCGAATTGCCAGCCTTAGGAGATGGCGCCTATGAAAAAATCTCAATATTTGACCAGTCTTTGTTTGGGTTTACTGATCTCAGGATGCAGCTACTCGACAGGCAGTGGCAGCTCAAATCCTGCGCCGGCTGCTCGTCCACCAGGCACTCCCAATTCCGAAATTTCGAAGGTCAATTTCAAAGCTGTTTCGGAAAAAGTGATACAGGCTCGTTGTCTCGAGTGCCATTCGGCTCAGGGTGGAAATAAGGGTGGCGTGAATTTGGAGACCTACGATAGTGTCAGGGGCCAACTGACTTCGATTCGCGATCAAGTGGCTACGTCGCGAATGCCTCGAAATCGACCAGCGCTCAGTAGTCAGGAAAAAGAAATGCTATTCGCATGGATCGATGCTGGCGGACCGAAAGACTGAGATCATTCCGTTTGAATTGAAACCAATTCTTCCATAGACTTGGCTCATGAGTACATACAAAAGAAAACTGTTGCAGACACTGCTGATCAGCATCGGCTTGGTATTCAGTCTGCAGGCTTTAGCTTTCGACTCTCGATCTTGCTCGCTCAAAGAGCTTCAGTTAACCAATCCGGAATTCCACAAGAAATCTTTTTCTGTTCATTTCACCCGGTATGGTGACAAGCGGGACTCGAGCAAATCCATTTTAATTTTACCTCCCACTGGAGGCGCGACAATTCTCGATCGAAGCTACGCCAGAAATTTTTGTGCTGCCGGGTTTGATGTTTATCTCATTCAATTTTGGACTGACATGGATTCGCACAGTGATGAATTGCAATTTCATCAGCAGCTCTATGAGCGAGCTCAACAGGCTCTGACTCTGATTATTCATCCTATCAACAGTCCATTCGTCGGTCTCCTCGGGACCAGCGTCGGTGGAATCCAAGCTGCCCAATCGGCCAGTCTGCAGGAGCGTCTGAGTTCAGTTTTTGTGATTGTTGGCGGCGCCCCCGTGGCGGCGATCACCGTCGACTCTGATCAAAAGGCCATGCAAGATTTAAAGTCTCGACGTTTCCAAATTTTTCATTTTCATTCACGAGAAGAATATCTCAAAGCACTGGAGTCAGAAATAAAAATGGATCCATTTAAATTGCCCCAAGAATTCAAAACCAAAGATCTGGGCATGATCATAGGAACTGAAGACAGCACGGTCCCCACCGCTCAGCAATTGGCTCTCAAGGAATTATGGCAAGCTCGAACTGTCCTTGAATTTCCCAATGGACATTTGACAACGATTTTAAAAGCTTGGTGGTACCGAAAAAAAATTCTTGAGTTCTTTGAAGAAAGTTACGATCGCTTTATTCAAAAACAGAATGAGAAAAAGTAAAGAACAATTTGAAGAAAAAAAGTAAGGTAAAAAGAATAAAAAAAGAAAGAGCCGACTGTTTGATTAGCAACGAGTCGGCTCTCAAAGACACAACCCCGGCACTTTAGGCGCGTGGGTTGAGAGTGAAGGTTCGCAGAGATGCTGCGAATCGTGGGGGCATTAAGTTAGCGACCATATCCAAAGTCGTTCGAAGAAAACCTTCTTCTTTGACTTCAGGTTTTAGTTGTTCAAAAGCTTCAGCCATCATTTCAGCTTCTTCTTTTGTAAAAAGCTGACGAGCCACAGAGAAGATTTTGGTTTCTTCTTCTTGAATGTGGTGATCAAGCGTAGTTTTTAATTTTCGAGCTGTTTCTTTCCAAGCAAGATCAATTTTGTCAGCAACCTGCAAAGCACGAAGCAACGACTCGGCTTCCATATGCTCGCCGTATCCATGCATAACAATATCTTTAGCTGAATCAATCGCGCGCAAAGAATTGTAAAAAACAGATTCTTCAGCTCGTGAGTGAGGAACCAACTCATGCCGAATGGTCTCAATCAATTGATGGCGACGAGTTTCATCATTCGCTTCCAGCGAACAAAGCTCGGTCATTAAAGTTTTAACTTTTTCGTGGTCTTTTTTTAGAGCATCATAAATCAACATAAAAAACTCCTTCTTTATAAGTTTATATACAAAAATCTATCTACAAGTAATCTTCAAACAGAATCGAACTTATGCGACCTAGTTCGGAAAAACTGAAACTGCGAAAGCTCATGACTTAGATTGTGCAAGATCAAATCCATATTGGAAATGAATAGGATGGATTTGGTATCCAGGTTGAGGCAAAATTCACCAGAGCAAGGGTCTAAAAATCAGCAGTTTGGGCGAAGGCTTCCAAGGCTGGACCACTCAATCTCTGGGTTGTCCAAGCAGACATCGCCTCGGCTCCAGCCGAGCGATAAAATTTCAAGGCTTTTTCATTCCAATCTAAAACAGACCATTCAACCCGACCACATTTTCGTTTTATTGCCAGTTGTGCAATGTGGGCAAGCAGGCAGCGTCCATAGCCCTGGCCCCGATGTGCAGATTGAATGTAAAGATCCTCGAGATAAATTCCCGACTGAGCAAGGAACGTTGAGTAAGTCGAAAAGAAAAGTGCAAACCCTACTTTTCGATCATCGACCTCGATAAAAACAGCCTCGGCTGAAGAATGGGGAGACAGCAAAGTGGCAGCTAATTTTTTGACATCCGCTGAAACTTCATGCGCCAATTTTTCAAACTCGGCCAGTTCTTTGATCATCCGTAATAGATCAGGCATGTCTTCAAAAAGTGCGGGGCGGATTTTAATTTTTTTCATCTTGTTTACTTCTTTTCTTCACTCTTATTTTGTTTTAAAAACAGGTGCAATGGAACTTTATTTTCAGTCATCTTCAGGTCAATCAATAAAACTTCAAACGGATGCATTGGTTTCAATCGACAATGGCAGTCGCCTGAAGTTAGCGGTTTTAACCTTTTTTTTTTAAAATCCGAGATCAATGGGAATTCAGCAACCTCTCCACTGCCTGTGTTCATTGCCGGGCACCCATGGAAATCGATGGCAGTTTCCAAGCTCCACCCTTTCGAGTTTTCTGCAATTCTTGTCACCAGCATATGAGCCTTTCTCAAGTCTAAAATTTCAATCGTGATGTGTCTCAATGTGAGGCGCTGATTGTCTGCATTGAAAGATGAAATCTCAGATTGAGACGTGCTCACTCAAATTCTTAATGTTTCATTGAGGGAAATAGAAATTCAGCCGAAAATAAGTGAGAGCCGGGAGGGGTCTTGTCAGCATTTAAAAAATCAAATCTAAATTTGGTCTGGGGAGACATTCCGTCTTGGGCATACACGGCTGTTGGATCAATTCTCGAATGCGTGCAAAAAACAGATCCAGAAACTTTGAGCCATTGTTTACGAGTTGGTGAATATTCTCGTCTTTTAGCAGAAGCTGCCGGACTGTCTGAGTTTCAACAAAAGGTCGCTGAATTTGCGGGAGTGCTCCATGACGTCGGCAAAATCGGGGTTGGCACACACATCACTCACAAGCCGGGAAAATTAGAGCCCCACGAGTATGATTTGATGAAAAATCATCCAGTCTACA
Organism: Bdellovibrio sp.; assembly: GCA_043740515.1. Classification (GTDB taxonomy): domain Bacteria; phylum Bdellovibrionota; class Bdellovibrionia; order Bdellovibrionales; family Bdellovibrionaceae; genus 21-14-0-10-47-8. Next base: position 6,311 of record JAYUCD010000128.1, read on the forward strand.
GTGAAGAGATCATCGAGCCCCTTGGAGTTCATGAGTTCTTTCGCCAAGTTCTCCCAGCGGTACGAGGTCATCACGAACGAGTCGATGGCCATGGCTATCCGGACCAGTTGTCTGGTGAAGAAATTCCAGTGCTTTCTCGAGTTATACTGATTGTCGACACATTGGATGCGATGGGAGAGAGCCGCGCTTACCGCCAAGGTCTGCCAATCGAAATGATCTATAAAGAGATCGAAAAATTTGCCGGTACTCAGTTTGATAAATCCTTAGCGCAAACATTTTTAGAGTGCCATAAGTTTTGGAAAAAGACAGCGCCGAAGTTTGAAACTTATCATTTGGTTGGCCAGAAAAAAGTCGCCTGAGCGAAGTTATTTCAGGCGATTGGTGCTTTCAAAAATCTTATCAGCAGAGGCCGCGACAAATCCCTGATAGAGCTCGCCATTTGGCAAGGGATAGCGCTTTGCAAATTCATAATAGCATCCAGGAATTGAAAAAATGCCTTCTGTAAACTTCACAGGGATCTCTTTTGCCATGGTCGAACTTTGCTCTAAGAATTGAGCGGGGCTGCCTTTGATGACGCCGCCGGATTTATTCAAAGCAAAGCCTTGGGACTCGATCAAAGCATTTAACTTTGGCAAGTCCTTCAGTTGATTGAGAGCATTCACGTTGACGGTGAAATGATTGGGGCGAAAACCGAAAGCTGCAACCCAGCTGGCGTACTCGCTTTCTTCTGCCAACTTTTGATAAAGTTCGAAACTCATTTCCCAGGGGCGTCCCGCCATTGAAAAGTGCTCGGATTCAATTAAACTTTGAGGTAATTTTTCAGCCAGCCCGGACAGCGTTTCCCGAACGATGGGAGAAACTTTTTCGAGCTCGAGCTCACTGATAAAAATTTTCGGCAGATCTTTCGAAGCATGTTCGTAATGTTTTGCATAGAGCTTCTTTTCTTTGAAGAAATACTCGCCCGAATCTTTGTAGCCAAATTTTTCAAAAGTTCGAGCAAAAGAACGAATTCCTAACTTCGGATGATTGAAAGTTCTAAGGGCAATGTGATCGTTCGAAACCTTCTCGCCTCGAGACTGGAACAAATCGAAAATTTGCCGTGCCGCCGGATTGAGAGCACAGTAATCAATCCACATTTTTTCAAGCAAATCTGTCAGAGCTTTTTGTTCTGCCATGAGGGTCTCCTTTCAATTGCAACATTGGAATCACTTTTCAGTCCATTCAGTAGCTGATTGAATGTCAAAGTTAATATTAAATCAGGAGACCCGTCCAGCGCCTTTTTTCACGGCCTGAGGCTGAAAACAATCACTGTTTTCATTTGAGCTTTGTTTAGCTTTTCATCTGATGAAGCAATTGACAGGATTGATCCGACCAGCTTAAGTCCCAGGTTTATGATGATTACTTTTTTTAAAAATGCTGTCCTGTTTTGCCTCTCACTTTTGGCCCTGAGTTTACCTGCCAACGCTGCTTCCGAAGTGCTTGGAAATTTAGAGTCGGAAACCTCGGCTCCTCTTCGACTCCAAGAGCTAAGCTCGATCAAGCAACAAGAGCAAAGCTCGATGAAGCAAAGCGTTGCCAACCCGGCAGCGGCTTCGAATTGGAAGGTCTCCGGGGCAACACTCGTCGAAAGTGATAAGTACCAGGATCCGATTCCTGGAAATTCACTTTTGGATCAAAGCCTTCTCGCTTCCGTTCATCTCAGGACTGAGTATTCAGGGGCCCGTGCCACAGGTGCCGCCGATTTGAAATTTTCCAAATATCTAGATTGGGGTGGCTCGCAGGCAGGAGTGAGGGAACTTTACACAGCTATTCCTTTCGGCCCCTCTGACAGACAGTCTGTCAGCCTGGGAAGACGAATTCAGTTTTGGTCGGAAGTTGATCAGGATTGGCAGCTCGGGTTGTGGCAGCCACTGACTGTGATTGATACCTTGAGACCGGATGATCAGGGTTTGACCGGACTCTTTTACCAATACCATGAAGAAAATATTAATTTGCTGGTTCTCGGAGCGCCACTGCATATCCCTACATTAAGACCTGAACTCAAAGAGGTGAATGGAAATATCGTGACCAACAATCGTTGGTACAATACTCCGTCGAACTCTTTCATGCTGTTTGGCCAATCTCGCAAAGTCATTTATTCGGTCAGCGTTCCTTCAACTTCTGAACTGACGCAAAAGCCGGGGGCCGGTCTGAGGTTGAGGCTCGGCAAAGACAAGGAAGGCGCTTGGGTTTCTGCAAATGCAGGCTACAAGGCCATGAATAATCTTCTGGTTAAATACAGCAAAAAACTTTCTCTCGTCGAAGTGGGTGCTGACAATGGCTCGGTGCCGCTCACCGGTGCCGTCGGATATCATTCCATCTACGGAGCGGACCTTGGCTATCAATTTCCAGTTGGGCGAATTTCAATTTCTTATCTGGAAGACCATCCGGTGGATTTGAGTTCAGAAGAGGGTTCCATTTTGCAAAATCCTCGGCCGATGCGAGCTTCTGCTGCCCATTCTGAAGGAAATTTTTCGCTCTTTGGGTTTGAGCAGCCTGTGACCCTTGCTGTCGATTATCTGCGAATTCTTGGCGGCGACATTCGAGATTATGACAGCTTTGGAAATGATCGAGGTGCGGTGTTTTCTCAGCGCTTTATTTTCACCCATGCGGCTTCAGTGCGCGGCGAGATATCCACTGCGATTTTGGGGAAAAAGCTGACCTCAGCACTGAAATATCTGCGCGAATTCGATCAAAAAGGTCAGATGATCAACGGCGAAATTCATCTCTTTGCAACTCGAAGCTTAGCTTTGCTTGCGGGGGCGGACTTGTTAGGACCGGACGATTCCAGCGAGGCCAATATGGACTCGCGGTTCCTCAATCAGTACCGGGCCAATGACCGAATTTACGGGGGATTCAGTTATGTTTTCTAAGACATATTTCAAAAGTTGTTTGAGCAGTTGTTCGAAAAAGCTTTTGCTGTCAGCGTTTTCAGTTCTGCTTTTTTCAGCCTGCAATTGGCCTATGCACAAAACTCCTCCTCTTCCGGTCGCTCCAGATACGGGTTTAGGCGACACCGCCTGCCTTTCTGCATTGCCAAGATCCATGGCAAATTTTGCCGCAGGCACGGCACCTGATGCAGAAGTGATGGCGACCTTTGATTGTATGAGTAGGGCCATCGCGACCTTCGAACGCTCTACTCAAGGTCGGTTTGAAGATCGATTCACTTCCAAAGAGCTGACCAACTTTGTGCGGCAGTACTTTCTCAACGAAGGAACAGTGGTCTCTGATTCTCTGCGAACTGAAACCTTTCGTATCAAGCAATTGTTTGTCGGCGGGGCAAATGACTCGATCACTCGACTGGAAATGAAAAATCTTTTGTCGGTGATTGAGACCATGAAGCAAATCACCTTGGGTTTAAACCCCTACACAAAAGTTTATTTTCAACATTGGCAGCTCTCAGAATCGCAATCCTTGCAAGAACAGATGGCTTTTTTTGAAGCCTCCAATCTTCAGATTCAGAAAGCAGCGAGAGACCTCGGAAATCTCATCCAGAAAAATGGAATCGCTTATCACTTGGACAATGTGGTCCTTCTCAGTAAAGAGCTTTCAAATTTGAATGGTTCCAACTGGACGTGGATTCCGAAGCTTGAGCAAACGATGCCCTTGGTTCGCAAACTCAAAAAAAGCTTAACCGGCGGGAGTGAGTCAGATGTCGAGCCAAAAGAGTGGACTCAGTTTGCTCTTCTCGGCGGCCGCGGTTACATCCAGTACCTACGTTATTATTATTTTCTCGAGTCTGCACCGGCTGCCCTCAATGAGGCTCAGCTATTTTACATCACTCGCTCGGTGGACGATCTTTTCCTCTACCTAGGGGATATGGTTGCGGGGAAACCGAATCAAGCTCTGACTCGGCAAGAGTTATTGGAAATCTTGCAGTCGCTGACCCAGTTCGTACCGAAATTGAAGATTTCCGATAGGCTGCTTTTCGAAGTCATGAAGATCAAGGTTCTCCTTTTTGGCGGCGAGTTGAGCCAATTTGCGAAAGCTGATTTCGACTACGCCCGAACCAAGCTTGAGACCTACCACTTTTTGACTGGCAAGCTTTTAGATTACTCCGGTATCTATGCACTGAGCTGGGATCCTCATTCACGACCGGACGCTCAAGCTCATGCCTATTTCGCTGAAGCAGAGAAGAATTTAATTTTTGTGGCGACTCGGCTGGGAGATTCCTTTGAGACTGCCTACAATTTGAATGACTTGATTCAACTGGCGTCGGCAGTTGACGAGTTGTATCCAGACCATCGAGGTCAAAGTTATTTGTCGACGGCGCAAAAATATGTGCCGGTTCTTATTGCGACGAAAAATATTTTACTGTCGGATGCTGGCTCCAGCATCGGCGATAAAGCGACGGGAAGATCGGAAGAAGAAATTCGTTTGGATCTCCGCAAACACTGGGGGTTCTTTCTCAGCTCCACGGCAAATCTCTTTTCACGCTATTCCTATTACACCTACTTTGTCGCCCCTCTGCCAAAAGGAAAAACAGTAACCTCGGGAGTTTTTCAAACTCTCATCACAGATTCTATTTCGTTTCTTGAGGGAGTCATTTCTCAAAAGCCAGCATTGCCGATCCAGGCAATTTCGTTTGCTGAGTTCCATCGACTTTGGGGGAGCTTGCAACAAGCTCAGATCATGCCTGCCGATTTGAAATTGTCGACATTGGATTCTTTGACTCGAATTTTAACCCAGCGATTTTTGAATCCTCCAGAGACACGTTTGATCGGAAAAAGTCCTGAAGGTTTGACTCTCACTGGGCTTCAGACGCTGAGATCTGAATTGGGTCTTTGGCAAACGGACATTCGATTCTTCGATCAAATTTATGCGGGCGTTGCAGTGGATGCAGGACTTCCCGGCACGAGCATTTTAGCCAACCTCAATACACAACCGGCTGGCGATGCTTATTCAGAACTGAAAATGATTTACAACAGCCCGCTTTCCCTCGCCTTTGATTCACTGGGAAGGTTGTCCTTTGTGCGCCCTCTGCCGGCGTATACTCGCTCGACTTCGGATATGATCAACCTTATCCGAACCATGGTTCGACTGATCATTCGCTCCTATGCGGGAGAGATGGGGCGGATCACGAGCTATCAAGGTTTGACTCAGCCCGAGTTCAATCAATTTTTTGACGACATCACGCCTGCCTTGGTTGATCTGCATATTATTGATCCCAGCCGCAAAGGCTTTGCAGACAATCGCTTCCGCGACGCTAATTTGTTTTCACCCTTTGCAAATGGCGACGACTTTGCCGATTTTCGGGAGATGTCTGGTCTTTCTCTTTTCCTGATTTCGGGCCTCAAGCTTGATTGGATGCTGCAGGCAGATCTGGCCAAAAATTGCAAAATCACTCAACCTTCGGAAAATAAAAACACTTGGTCCGTGGATGAAAAATGTCTTTCAGGTTTTTATTTGAATCAGATGGATCAGAGCTTGGCATCAATGCCTGAATTCCTGAATTTCAAAAAGCATCTAACTCCGGAGCAGTACAACGAACTGGTTTTGAATATTCTGAAATCTTCAGGATATGTGGCCAGCGAATCAAGTCAGGTTCATCTCAGTGACTTGGCCCTTTTTCCGCACGTGATTCAGTATATGGAAAACGTTTATCAAATCTATGATGTGAATCATGATGGATCACTAGATACAGATGAAGCGATGAAAGTTTATCCGATCTTCAAAGCCACCTTGCACAAGGTCAGTAATTTAAGCGGGGATACTTTTTTAAAGGGTCTTTTCGCTTGGCTTTTGAAAAACGGAAAACCTCCCGCCCTTTCGGAGGGAGCAGCCTTTACTGGATGGTGCATAGCTGGTCCAGGCACCTGGCACTTGCAAGCCGATCGGGCAAAGTTAGCGCAAATTTTGGGAGTGATCGCAGACGCTCAGGCGCATAAAACTCAGAACTTATTTTTCCACATCATGGATTCAACCGGCAGCGAAGTCTTTTGATTGTACTTCGCTGATTTTTTTAAATTGTAGGGAGTGATCAGCTCTCCCTCGACTGCAAAATAAATCAGCTGACCAACCGGCATCCCTGCATAAACTCGGACCGGCTGCTTCACTGAAATTTCCAAAGTCCAATGATTGCAAAATCCAATATCACCTTTTCCAGCCGTCGCATGAATATCAATTCCAAGCCTGCCCACACTTGATTTGCCTTCAAGAAAAGGCACGTGCTTCAGGGTCTCTGTGTATTCTTCGGTGACTCCCAGATAAAAAACATGCGGCTCGAGAACAAAACCCTCGGGTCCGATTTCAAAAGTTTGAATGGCATTGTGCTTTTTAGCATCGAGAATTCGGTCTGTGTAAGTCGCCAAGGTTTTGCCGAGGTGGACATCATAAGAGTTGGAACCAAGGCAATCACGACGAAAAGGCTCTACTTTGATAGCGCCTCTTTCTATTGCTTCAAGAATTTCTTGATCCGTGAGAATCAAATTAGCACCGATTCCTTGGGTTGTTCGCCAGCTTATTTCGTCTCGCGATGAACAGTGTGCTTTTTCATGTTTGGATTGTATTTCTTTTTTTCCAAACGACCTGGAGTTTTTGTCTTGTTCTTGGTGGTTGTGTAACGAGAAACGGGCACTCCGGCTGCTTTTGCTTCGGTGCATTCCAGAGTCACAATCAAACGACCTTTTTTCTTAGCCATAACTTACCTCAATTGATGAAAAACGAGTCGCCAGGAATAGCAAAAGAACTTCGAAACATCAATAGACGAGTCAGCGAAATGGGAATAAATAAGAGAATCCAGGAGTTTTTATGATTTCCAAGCTCATTTTTCAGCCTTTTGCTCTTTTTGCGGCAGTTCTGGCAGTCTCAACCGCTGGGAGCGCCAGCTGGGCGCAGGCCGGAGTGATTCAGGAAATCCCCACCGACGTGATTTTTAAACAGGGTGAGAATCCGGTCAGTCTGAAAGAGGCACTAGCCGATGTTAAAGCTGGCCAAGTGGTGGTTCTCGGCGAGCAGCACGGCTCAAAAGTGCAATCCGGGCAGCAGATGCAGGTCTTAACGGCACTTCGAGAAATGGGTCTTTCGGTCAGTGTGGGGATGGAGTTTTTTTCTTACACTCATCAAAATGAAGTCGATCAATGGCGAAATGACCAGCTGCCAGAGAGCGAATTTTTGAAATCTATCGAGTGGGGGCAAGGGTTTCCATTTGATGCCTATCGTGAGCAAGTTAAATTTCCATATTTAAAGCGCGAATATGTGAAAGCCCTCAACGCTCCACGAAGTCTCACAGGCAAGATTGCTCAAGTGGGCGTAGAGCAACTGAGCAGTGAAGAAAAAGCTTTACTGCCTCCTGCCTGGCATTTGGGAAATGCGGCCTATCAATTGCGCTTTAATGAATTGATGTCCTCCAGTGGTCATGTGCCCTCAGCTGAGATTTTGGATCGCTATTTTCAGGCTCAAAGCACCTGGGATGAGACAATGGCTTGGCAATCTGAAGTGTTTCTGAAGGCTCACCCCGACCAGGTCTTAGTGATTATTGTCGGTGAATTTCATGTGCAGTATGGTGGTGGATTGCCAGATCGATTGCTGGCGCATGGATTGAACCAACACAAAAAGCTCATTTTTGTAAGGTGCGATCAATTTGAAAGCTGCAAACTAATAAGTGTGCAGTCTAATTGCACGCTGCTTGATTTGGCTGTTCAGCGAAGC
>JAYUCD010000129.1:0-10413 GCA_043740515.1 Bdellovibrio sp.
GAATTTTTGAAATAATCTTTGTACTGAAACGCCACGTTCAGATTTTCTTTTAAATACTCAAAACTCGAGTTTAATTTCCAGCGAGAAGTATTGTAAACTTCAGTCCAAGCATTCGAGCGATCCATGATCAAATCAGTCAGTAATCTTCCTGCGATCGTTCCATGGGTCATCCCTTGGCCCGAGTCTCCAGTAGCAATATAGGTTTTTTCATCTCCAGGATTCAGTCCGATGTAGGCGATCCCGTCAACCGTTTCCCAAACTTGGCCAGACCAATGATTACGAAAAGATAAAATCATTGGAAAATGATGTCGCGCCCATCTTTCAAGCGCCAAGAAATGCTCATGCGGATCCGAACCCTGCCCCGTCTTATGGTCTTCTCCGCCAACGATCAGCAAATCATAAAGATCACTTTCAAATTCGGAGCCGTCGTCCTTGGCTACTCGAATATAATGATAGGGATCGGCAGTGTCCCAATAAAGTGCGAGAGGTACGCTGTCCTTCGGAATCAAGGCAGCGACAGCATAACTTCGATAGGGAGCTTGCTTGGTGTGAATAACAAATCGGTCGTTGATGGGGCTGTTGCTCGCCACAACTAAATTTGAAGCTGTGATTTGGCTGCCACCTTCAAGAGTGATTTTGCAAACATCAGCTTCTTCCATTTGTTTTACTTTTTCATGAATATAAATTTGGCCGCCGTAGCGTTCGATCGCGTTGGCCAGTCCATTCATGTATTTGATCGGATGCAATTGAGCTTGCCGAGGAAAAACCAGATTGGCGCCCGCATCGAAGGAAAGATGAGGGATTGAGTTTTTCAAATCCACGTTCTGAAATCCCAGTTTGTGAATCGACTGCAATTCCTTTTGCAAATAATCCACTTCCTCATTCGGACCGAGAAACAAATGGCCATCGACTCGTTCGAAATCACAATCAATTAATTCCTCACTGATGATGTTCTCCATGAGGTTGATTGCTTCGCGGTGGCTTTGAACATACAAAGCAGATTTTTCAACTCCATGATGTTTTATCAAATCGGAAAATCCATCATCCATCGCCCAGGTAAGATGGGATGTTGTGCGACCTGTTTGCCCGCCAGCAATAGGCCCCATGTCTAGAACAATAACAGACTTGCCTTCTTTGGCCAGAAAGTAAGCCGTGGTCAATCCAGCGATACCTGCACCCACGACACACACATCACAGCGAAGATCTTTTTGTCCCTGTGGGGGCAAAATTGGATCCACATTCATCCAACAAGAAGTGGTCTCACCCGAATTGGTCTTTTCTAGATCCATAAATTCCTCCTCAGCTTTCTAGAGAAAGAAGTGCAGGAATTATTCCGTTTCCGAAATCTCGTGCTAACAGAGCCTAGTGCTAAGTCACATCAATATTTGGTTTTTCCAGTTGCAAGTCTGGAGGGAGCAGCTAGCATCTTTGCTATCCTAAGGGGGATTCATGACTCAGGTGACTGGCTTGTTCGCGTCTGTTCTATTTTCAATTTTGATGGCTTCGCAAGTTCTCGCATTTCCATTACCACGGCCTGGAAATACTCCTGGTGAAATGAATTCATCCGCCGACTCCAATTATGATTTCAATGGAATTGTGGCTCTCGACAATTGTTCAGGCAGTATTGTGAGATTTGAAAGCTCAAAGGATTCAGATCCGGCTATGGTTCTCACAAATGGTCATTGTTTGGAATCCGGCTTCAGCGCTCCCGGGGAAGTGGTCAGTCATCAAGCCAGCTCGCGCGACTTTCGTGTCTTGGATTCTCATGCAGCAAGCCTGGGCCATCTCACCGCAAGCGAAGTGATTTACTCGACGATGACAAAAACAGATATGACTTTGTATCAGACTGTCGAGACATATGCTGAGATTGAAAAACAGTTTCACGTTCAAGCCCTCACGCTGGCTTCGAAACATCCAGAACTGATGACAAAGATTGAAGTGATTTCTGGTTACTGGAAAAAAGGCTACAGTTGCTCTGTGGATTCTTTTATTTCAAATTTGAAGGAAGATCAGTGGACCTTTACGGATTCCATTCGTTATTCACGCCCAGGTTGCGAAACAGTTGGCGGAACTTCTGGCTCCCCAATTCTGCAAGCCGGAACTCGAATCGTCATCGGCGTCAACAACACGGGCAATGAAAATGGTGAAAAATGCAGCATGAACAATCCCTGCGAAGTATCTCAAGATGGCAAGGTCACTTATGAAAAGGGATTGACTTACGGTCAAGAAACTTATTGGATTTATAGTTGCATGAATGCGCAAAACAAACTGGATCTCAGCATTGCCGGCTGCACACTACCCAAATAATTATTTAGGCGTTTCAGCTTTCACTTTACCTTCACGGAAATACCAAACTCCCGCTTGTTTTCGAAATTTTGAAAGTTCGTGATGAGTTTGCGGCGGCTGTTCACCGGTTTGAAATGTCGCGCGAAATTCGACCTGCCCTTTGTTGTTTTCAAAGGACGTGTTGAGGATTTCCAGTTTTTGAAACTGCGAGGATTGAGCCCACTCCTCGTTTGCCTTCATGTCGAATTTGGTTCGAGTTTGCGGATCTGTTGTCTCAAAAATGTAATTCATTTTTTTCAAAGCAAAAGCTGTGAAGCGAGAGCGCATCAATTGCTCCGGAGTTTCGGGACTCTTTTTTCCTGCAATAAAAGGTTCACAGCAATTCTCCAGTTTTTCATTGCTACAACATGGACAGTTCATCTTTTCTCCTGAGCCTTTCCTGAGTCTCGTGCGAGTCTCTTCTGAGCTTTCAAAGTTTATCGCTTTTGAGGCGACTGTAAATTTGAAGATCCGAGTATTTGTTATTTTGTCTCACCTTTTGGCGTAAAACTCCATCCAGTAAATAGCCATTGCGTTTGGCAACTGCGGCTGAACGAATATTTTTCTGTGAGCAGTGAATTTCAATTCGATTGAAACCTTTTTCAAACAGAACTGCTTGCAAACTTTTCAGGGCTTGAGAAACCAAACCCTTCCCTTGGAATTGCGCTCCAATCCAAAAGCCAATTTCACAGCAGCGATTTCCCCAATCAATATTATGGACTCCGATATTTCCTATGTATTGTTCTAATTCTCCCAGATAAATTCCGAAATCGAACATCAGACCAGACTCCCACTGCCGGTGACTGAGCTCAATCCATCCCCAAGAATCGGCCACAGACAAAGTCGTATCGACCCAAGGTAAAAATTCTCGCAGGAAACCACGGTTTTCATCGACTGTCGCAAAGACCACTGGAGCCAAGGTGGACGGATTTTTTTTCAAGCGAATTTTTTCGCCTGAGATTTCCATAGGGAAGCTTTTTTCCATTGCTTGGTCTAACCCAATGCCAGGCTCAAAAGCAATAATTCAAGCTAGGCTCGATCAAATTGCCCGGTCTGCAGGAGCACCAAAGTGCAGGCTTCAATCACTCGTATACCCGCCTCTTCCAGGGCCATTTCAAGCTCAGGGTTTTCGCTGCCTGGATTGAAGATCACTCGTTTGGGATTCAATTTCAAAATATCATTCTTGAGCTTCGCAGAAATAGCCGGTCCTACATACATTGTCAGAGTGTCCACTGTAGACGGAATCAGGTCGAGAGAAGCAAAGGCGGGAGTGCCTTCGAGACTTTGCAAACTGAGCCCAACTGGGATCGGCTCATGGCCATATTCTTTGAGCAAGTGGAAAGCTTTGTTGGAAAATCGATTAGCTCTGGAAGAGGCTCCCAAAATGGCAACTTTTTCTTTCATTTTTACTTGCCTCCTCAGACCACTTTACTTTACCTGAGGTCCTTCAAAAATGAAACCTCTTGAGCAGTTTTTGCTCGAAATTTAGGTACGAAATTCGCAACTCCTTATTCAAGGAAAAAGGAGGATTTTATGGCAGCTAACATTGGCGGAACAGTCTCGGTTCCTGGATTTACCCAAGGTAATTCCGGAGAAGCTTGCGAGAACAAAGCAGATGAACAGCAAATTTTAGGTGATCAGGATCAAACAACTCCAGATGATTCGCTGACTCGAGACGAAAACATGGGTGCGCCGAGCAACACCTTGGAGGCGATGGAAGATGAACCTGGCGACTTCATGCGCGGCGAAGTTGACGTGAAGGAACAAATGGATCGTGCGGCCGATGCACTGGATTCTGCGATCCGAGGCTTGCAAACCCAAGGAGACGAGGACAGCCCTCGCACGGAATTGGGTTCGGCCTTTCGTAACACGCCTGGTGGAGTCGACGAAGTCGCATTTCGCACGGACGAGGATTTGAAAATCAAAGCTCGAAGAGGAAAGAATCACTAAACGATTGTCCGGTGAAATAAAAAAAGGCGGCAATTTTCACTGCCGCCTTTTGTGAGATGTCTTTGCAAAGTATATTAGTAAGCGCTCGCTGATTTCACGTAGGAATTATTCGCTCCGATTCCCCATTGAACAACCACCCCAAAGTAATTATTGGTCTGATTGCTTTGTCCCAACTGAGTATCATATTTCAAACCCGCTCGGATCATTTGATCATTAGCTAGGGTGAACTCTTTGAGACCGATTACTCCCAACAAAGTGAGGTACCGATTGGCTGAGCCGAAGTCGCCGCCATTGCCAAAAATAATGTCAGCTACCGGACCTGCTGAGAAGCGATTTCCGAAATCATAACGACCATCCAAAGTCAGCAGTCCAACAGTTGGCTGAGTGTCCGTGCCTCTAAAATATTGTTTTTGAAATCCAAGACCTGCATCTCCAATCCAGGCTGAATTTCCGAAATAATAACTACCAATCAATTGGGCATTGATTCCATCTCCCTTAGCATCTGAATTTCCGCTTTGATCCAAGTGACCGAATCCAATTCCAATTGCAGGCATAAAACCTTCATCAGAGCGAGTGCTTGCCAAATGGCCCCTGGCGGCCGATCGGTTTTCAGCGACGCTGCTTGCTGCAAACACAGATCCGGCGAACAAAAGAATAGCTGCTGTCGATACGAATTTTTTAAACATAGTGTCTCCCTTAGCTAGTTCGTTCAATCTAGCGTTTGTTATATTGTCTGGTTTTGCAACCCAGGTGCCAGGCGCCCCTTTCATTTGCAGTGAGTGAGCCCTTGTGAAAATTTCATTTGTGGGAGGAGTTCCCCGCTTTCATGGGGAGATTTTTCTTTTTGTGTAAATCCACAGTCTGCTTGGAGAATGCCACTGAACTGGGTTAGAACTCTTCAAATGTTACACATTCAGGGCCTCAGCAAACAATTTGGCTCCAAAGTCTTATTCGATTCGGCAGACGCTCACTTGAGCCATCGATCTCGCGTGGCTTTGATCGGTCCCAACGGCGCCGGAAAAAGCACCTTGATAAAAATTCTCATGGGCTTCGAAAGTCCAGACTCAGGCCAAGTTTCGCGCGCTAAACATTTGGCCATCGGATATCTGCCTCAAGAACTTCCAAAGATGTCAGGTCGAACGATCCTCGAAGAAGTTTTGCGCATGGACGGACGACGAGAAGAACTCTTGCAAGCCAAGCTTGAATTAGAAACTGCTTTCAGCGATCCCAACAGCCTTGCTGCTCACGATCAGCAAAATCTTGAGCGCTATGGACGCTTGGTCGAAGAGCTCGAAAATCTTGACGAGTACCGCATTGAATCTCGCGCCAAAGGAATTTTGAGCGGCATGGGATTTAAGAGCAGCGATTTTGAAAGACGCTTGAGTGAATTCAGCGGAGGTTGGCTGATGCGAGTTGCCCTTTCGCGAATTCTTTTGATGGATCCAGATTTGCTTTTGCTCGACGAGCCGACCAATCACTTGGATCTGGAATCTTTGCTTTGGCTTGAAGAATTTTTACGCCGAAATCACGGAGCTATGTTGATCATCAGTCATGACACAGCTTTTTTGAATCGAATCGTGACCGAAGTTCTTGAGGTCGACCAAAAGCGGCTTTGGAGCTACCGAGGAAATTTAGATTCTTATCAAATTCAAAAAGCAGAACGTTTGGCTGTCATGCGCTCTCAGCAAGCCGGCCAGCTCGCGAAGATTGCCGAGATCGAAGATTTTGTCTCTCGCTTCGGCGCCAAAGCAACCAAAGCTCGCCAAGCTCAGAGCAAACTGAAACAGCTCGACAAAATCGAATTGATCGAGTTGCCGGAAGATCGCGCCACCGTTCGATTTCAATTTCCCGAAGCGCCTCACAGCGGAAAAGATATCGTCACGGTCAAAGATGCGGCGATCCGTTTCGGCGAGAAAACTTTGTTTCGCGATTTGAATTGGCTGATCCGCCGAGGCACTCGCACAGCCATTGTTGGCGTCAACGGTGCGGGAAAAACTACCCTGCTGAAAATTCTTTCTGGGCATCTCATGCCCTCGGCTGGTGAAGTGAAATTGGGTTTTGAAGTCAAAGTTGGATATTACTCGCAGATGCAAGCCGAGACTTTGAATATGAAAAACACGATTGCGCAGGAGTTGGAATCAGCCGCACCGGATCTGCCCATTTCCAAAGTCCGTGGAATCGCCGGTGCTTTTCTTTTTTCCGGTGATGCCGTCGAAAAACGTTGCGCGGTTTTGTCCGGAGGAGAAAAAGCTCGAGTGGCACTGGCAAAGCTGCTGCTCTCCCCTTCTAATTTTTTGATTTTGGATGAGCCGACCAATCACTTGGATGCGGATTCCAGATCTGTCTTGCTTTCAGCTTTGCAAAGCTACAGTGGGACTTTGGTTTTGGTTTCTCATGACCGAGAATTTGTCGCACCCTTGGTGGATAACTTGCTGGAGATCGAGCCTTCGTCCCAAGGCTCACGGGTTATCCACTCGACTTTGACTTATGAAGAGTATCTGGAAAGAAAAATCAAAGAAGCTTCGAATACTTTATCAGGAACTGAGGACAAAGCCGAAACTGAAGTTCAAAAGAAAGAAATGGATTCAGAATCTCAGGTTCAAAAAAAGAAAGCGCCATCCAACAATCAGAAAAAAGCTTGGGGCAAAGAAATGTCTGATCTCGAGCTTCTGATTGCCAAACTTGAGCAGGATCAAACCGACACACGATTGGATTTGGCTAACCCGCTTACCTATGAAGACAAAGTGAAGTTTTATGCCTTGATCGATAAGCAAAAGGAAATCGATTCAACTTTAGAGAAAAGCTATGCTCGCTGGGAGGAAATCAGTCTGGTGCTTCAAGAAATTCCAGACTGATTCCATTGTTCAAATCAAAACAAATTAAAAAAAATTAAAAATTCGCCGACAAAAAATTTATATAGACGCGATGTCGATGACGAAGCGATAGCGAACATCCCCGGCGATCATGCGCTCATATGCCTCATTGATTTTTTGCGCCGGAATCAACTCGATATCTGAAGCAATATTGTGTTTGCCGCAAAAATCGAGCATCGCTTGAGTTTCAGCAATTCCACCAATCAAAGAACCAGCCAGACTTCGACGATTGCCAATCAAACTAAAGGCATGGACTGTCGGCGCTTTCGTTGGAACTCCGAGCAGGACCATGACTCCGTCTCGTTTGAGCAAGCTCAAATACTGATTCATATCGAGCTCAACAGAAACTGTGTTTAAGATCAGGTCGAAACTGTTTTTCAATTTTTCAAAAGTTGATTTATCCGAAGTCGCAAAAAAATGATCTGCACCCAATCTTCGACCGTCGTCTTGTTTTTTCATCGAATGACTGAGGACTGTGACTTCAGCACCCATCGCATGCGCGAGCTTGACTCCCATATGTCCTAGTCCGCCAAGGCCGACGACTGCGATTTTTTTTCCAGGTCCAGCTTTCCAATGATTCAGTGGTGAATAGGTGGTGATTCCAGCGCACAAGAGCGGAGCTGCCTTATCCAGTGGAATGTTATTCGGAATGCGCAAAACATATTTTTCATCGACAACAATCCCAGTGGAATATCCACCATAAGTTGGAGTGCCATCTTTCTCTGTTCCGTTGTAAGTCCCGACCATTCCTTTTTCGCAGTACTGCTCAAGACCTTCTTTGCAAGAAATGCATTCTCGGCATGAATCGACGAAGCAACCGACTCCTACCTTGTCGCCAACTTTGTATTTAGTCACTTTGGCGCCCACACTTTTCACGACACCGACGATTTCATGTCCCGGAACCATGGGGAATTTGGATCCGCCCCATTCGTCACGAGCTTGGTGAATGTCGGAATGGCAGACGCCACAAAATTTGATATCGATTTGGACGTCGTTTGGTTTTGGCTCACGCCGAATAATTTGAAATGGTGCAAGTGGTGCATTTACTTTGGCTGCCGCATAGGCTTTGGTTTGACTCACAGAGATTCCTCCTGGTGAAAATGTTCCATACAGTACACCAAGGAATGGAATGACACAAAGAAATGACAAGAGACGACACCGACCTTATTCCATAAATAAAAACTGCGGAATATTTTGCATTCCGCAGTTTGAAAATTCACTAAAAACGTTTACAGATATTCAGACGATTAAGTCAGCGCAGTTCTGTGAGTCGCCATTCGGTAGATTCCCAACAACACCATCGCGCCAACGATTGCCGCAATAAAACCCGCCGGCTCATTCTCACCATACCATCCAGCACTTTTTCCGATGAAGTGAGCAACCGCAGCTCCCGCTACTCCGAGCAACATAGTCACGATGATTCCGCCTGGATCTTTTCCTGGCATCAAAAATTTAGCGATAGCTCCCACGATCAAACCAATAATAAGTGCACCGACCATAAATCCTCCGAGCTCGTTTTGAGCGGTTGAGTGTCTACTTTGCTGGAACAGATATGCTAATTGCGGGCCAACTATTCCTTTTCTGGAACGACCAAAAGCCATGGTCGAGTTAAAACTAAAATGATCCCCCATTTTAAAAGACTCCACAAGATAGAGAGCCTCACTTTGGAAGAGAGTGAGGCTAATAGCAGTGCCAAAGTGAAACTGACTGAGATATTAATCAGTCCAATTGCTAAAATTCCACTGGCTGCGTTGAAAATGTCCCAGGCTTCCACACCTTGACTCCAAAAAATCGGCAAAGATGTGGCAAAAGACCCGGTGGATAATGTTACGTGTCGGGCTTCCAGCGGCAGGCCCAAAAACTTCATCACCGGCGCACTGAAACCAAGCAGCATCCCCAAAGATATGTTAGCTGCCATTGCGTTGCTCTTGCTGCGAAATGTCTCAGAAAGCCACAAGGTTTTACCGGGGCCAAACCATTTGCGAAACTTTTGGTTGTGATAAATTCTTTCAGGCAATCGATGCAAGACGACCCAGTTTTCAAAGCCACCTGCAATCAAACTGGAAAAGAAAAGAAGAAAACCTGTGAAGACCGCGAAGAGCGGCGAAGGCCCCAGAATATCTGTCGAATGCAAAACCGCCAGAGCATGTTCGCTATCCATGATGGGATGATCATATTGCAGAGCGAGCCAGGAAAAAAACAGACAGATCGGAAACACCGAACTGAGATTTCCAAGAACGGCGACGAATTGAGTTCGCAAAAGTGCAACCACCGCTTTTCGAGACTCGCCAACGGAGCGTTTGAGAGACTGGGCGAGGAAGGGGGCCGTCGCAGATGGCTGCTTGGTTGCCAATGTAAAACCAGCAAACTGCAGAGCTAAGAAACTGCTCGAATAATTGAGGCTGTCGAGAAATCCTTTGACGAATCCTTCCAGTTTCAAATGGCTGATCGCAAATTTAATAAAAACGGTGATCGACGTCAGTGCACCTCCGCCGAGAGCTGATCGAAACATCTGTTTGAATTGAGGCCAACTGAAAGTGACATAGTGCTCTCCCACATCTGAATTTCTTTGTACAATTCTCTGAGTGAGCAAGCTTAAATTTTCCGTGAAAAAAGATTTTAGGCTTCGTTGATGATGAATATCTAAAATCAGTTGGGAAACGAACAGTCGAACTTTAATGGCTCTTTCTTTGTTTGGGCTCAACCGCCACTTTCCGCTGGCGCCTCATTCGAGCCTGTACTGTGACGACCCATCGGTCATCGGTGCCGCGTTTTTGCTGATCGAGTACCGGGAAGGCCTTGTCTTCCGCGAAGACTTGCCTCCAAACTTCGCACAGACTCAGGCGCAGCGGCAGCAGCTTGCATCACGGGCCATAGACGTGCTGGTTCAACTCCACGCGATCGATCCTGGGGAAGCGGGACTGCAAGATCTGGGCCGGCCAGTGGGCATGGTGGACCGCCAGACCAAAAACTGGACCTTGCGCGCGATTGACGCTTTTGGCGAAACTCCCCTCCCGGGCCTGGCGCAGATAAGCCAGTGGCTGAGCCGGCCTGCGCCCCTGCCGCAACGTACATCGATCCTGCACAGCGATTTCAAGTTCGACAACCTGATCTTCTCGCCGGTGACCGAGGAGCCTGTCGCATTGATCGACTGGGACATGGGCACACTGGGCGACCCGTTGCTGGACCTGGCGACGCTGCTGAGTTACTGGGTCGAGCCGTCCGACCCTGAAGCCATGCAGTCGCTGCGGCAAATGCCGACAGC
>JAYUCD010000130.1:0-12105 GCA_043740515.1 Bdellovibrio sp.
CCCTCTCGGTTCGAGATCAGGTGATTCCAGATTTCAAAGACAAAATGGACCAGCTGGCTTACAAAATTGCCGAGAAAGTCAATCAAGCTCACGTCGAAGGATTCGACAGAGCCGGACGACCTGGAGTCGAATTTTTTGATTTGCCAGATCAGGTGGCGGGCGCGTCCAGAGAACTGCAAGTCAATTCCGAGATCACCGAAGACGTCACCAAGATTGCCGCCGCGGCGAGGCCTGGAGCCGTGGGTGACAACACGGTTGCCAACGTGATCTCTCAATTGCAGAACAAAGAAATCATGGACGGCAATACAGCAACGATCGATGACTTTTATAATTCACAAGTCGGCCGAGTTGGAGTTCTCTCACAGAGAGCGATTAAATCCCGCGAGGCTCAAGGCCACATGCTCGATCAATTGACTAACATTCGAGAGAGCATCAGCGGAGTTTCTTTGGATGAAGAAACGACCAACATGATTGAATTTCAACGAGCTTTCGATGCTTCAGCTCGAGTGATCAAGACGGCAGATGAAATGTTCGACACCGTACTCAATTTGAAAAGGCTCTAAGGTAAATGAGTGATAAATGCGTGTAGCTGATAAAATGAATTACAACCAAGTCACAAATAATCTGTCGAAAAATCGAACAGAGATGAATGAGTTGCAAAATCAGGCGGCCTCACAAAAGAGAATCAACAAGCCTTCCGACGATCCCGCTGCGGCAGCTCGGGTGCTAGCGGCTCGGACCGAAGAGCGTGGAAGCAAGCAGTTCATTAAAAATATCAATGCGGCGAGATCTTTTCTCGAATACACAGATCAATCTCTCTCTGAGCTCAGCGAATCTCTGATGCGAGTCAAAGAGTTAGCAATCCAGCAAGCCAATGATGCCGGCGGAAGTGCTGAGACAAGACGAACAGTCGCTTCAGAAATCGCTCAAGTTTATTCGCAAGCCGTGCAGATCGGAAATCGCAAATTGGGCGAGCGGTACATCTTCGGCGGCTTCAAAACCACCAAGCCGCCCTTTGATCCTTCTGGCGAATACCACGGCGATGACGGCGACATGAAACTTCAAATAAACAAGGAAGCGTTTATTGCGATGAATCTCTCAGGCGATAAAGTTTTGCTCGGAAAAGGCATTGGCGACGACGGAATTGTTCGGCCTAAAGCCGCAGTTCCACGCGACACCGAAGAGTTGCAGGAATTGAAGACCAACGAAGTCGAGCGCAATGAAGAAAATCAGCGGTTGGAGCAAGAGCCCATCGCCCTTCGAGGGCCAGCCTCAGTTTCTCGCGGGACGAAGGCCTACACTTCGGTTGCCGACGCCGCCACATCAGGAATCAACATTTTGCAGACTTTAAAGGACTTTGAAATTGGCCTTAGGACCAATGACAAAGCTGAAATTCAGTCGGCAATCGACAATGTTGATGCGTCTCTCAGTCAGGTTGTTAACGCTCGGGCTCAAGTCGGGTCTCGTGTCTCAGCTCTGAATGCGGCGACCGACTCACTCCAAAAGGCAGTCGTAGACAGCAAATCAACAGCATCTCAGCTCGAAGACGCTGATTTGTTCGAAGTCATGACAGATATGACGAAGACGGACAGTACGTTAAAAGCGACTTTAGAGACATCCGGAAAAGTTATGAACCTCAGTCTCCTTGACTTTATCAAATAGAAATAATAGCTAAACTTCGGCTTCATACTGACCGATATCCTTTCAGGTGAGATGGCCACTAAACAGGGAGTTTAGAAATGCTCGTTCTGACAAGGAAGTTAGGTGAAAGCATCGCGATTGATGACCACATCAAAATTCGTGTGGTGCAAATCAAGGGAAAACAAGTCCGCCTAGGAATAGAAGCTCCTAAAGAAACTAAAATTCATCGCGAAGAAGTCTACATGGCCATTCAAGATACGAACAAAGAGTCCGCTGCTTCTGCGCCTGACAAAATCCGTTCTGTTTCGAAAATGCTCAAACCTTAGAATTATTGCCTCGCATTAACTCACCCGACAAAAGTCCAGTTCTCGCGCCGCCTACACCGCTTTTTTGTCTTGCCGTGTCTCAATGAGAGATGCATCCTGAAATCTCCAAGGGGGTCCGGTGAGTCAGTCGCTTTTGATTCAAACATCACGTTTTGGTCCGATTCAATTCCAACCGGAAGATCTCCTCACATTCCCTGAAGGCATCCTTGGCTTTGCAGACTTGAAAAAGTTTGTGCTCTTGGATGATCCAAACGACGACATTTTCGCTTGGCTACAGAGCTGCGACGAGCCCGGTGTGGCTTTCCCAGTGCTTGAGCCTGAGCTGTTCTCAGACAATCACAAGGTCAGCTTGGCCAAGTCCGATTACGAAGCTCTCAAGCTCACGTCAATTGAAGGGGCTCGCGCTTTCTGCATTATCACAATTCCAGACGACCCGACGCAAATGACAGCCAACATGAAAGCTCCCGTGATGATCAACGTGGGTTTGAAGATCGCACGTCAGTGCGTACTTCAAGACAACCACTTGGCAATCAGAGAGCCGATCTTTTTGAAGCTCCAAGCCCGAGTCGTACAAAATCCCCATCAGTCAATCAAAGCTCAATCCCACGGTCTCGACGTGGCCATTCGCTTACCAGAGCGCGCGGCTGGTGCAGCGTCTGCGTCTACGACGGATACCGAAGCCGGAGTTTAGTAGGCTTTCGAATTTTTGAATTCTAAGGCACAGGTTTAAGCGCCAAGACAGAGCTTTAGGCTCTGAAACAGGGCAGCAGAATCTTAGAGCGTGCATTAGGCTCAAGCACATCAAAGCTGAGCCTCATTTATATCTCAATCCATTACCACATTTCAATTTTCTAATTCTTGAGTTCTCAGATTTCCAAGAAATCCGCTCATCGGACACACTCTGCAATGCAAAACAAGGGGAGATCTTCTTGGGCTCGTGGCGAGCATTCGTTTTTGAGGAGGCATAATAAATCTGCTATCGAGCGACTGATCTCCCTTACGGCCAAAAATTATCATATCCGAGTTTACCAGAGAGCGATTGTTGGCAACCACTTGCACCTGGTGATTCGAGCCAAGCAGCGAAAGCAATACCATATTTTTATTCGAGTCCTTTCCAGCCAGATCGCAAGCCATGTGATGAAGCAGCAAAGCTTTCGGATTTTTAAGAAATCCTTAAAGCTGAATTTAGCTGCGGAAAGACGGCGGGGCGATCCCCCTCCGAATCCGCAGTCCCACTGCCATATGCAAGGCCCAGAGCCGCAAGGAAAGGAACAGCAGTTCTGGCAGATGCGTCTTTTCTCCCGGGTGCTGAATTGGGGGCGAGATTTTAAGACGGCTTGTTCCTATGTTCAGCAGAATACGCTGGAGGCCTTGGGGTTTTTGCCCTTCTTTCGGAAAAAGAAGGAATTGCGGAGGGAGACCGTCCTCACTTCTGGATAGCCGCCTGAGTCCCTCTCATTCCGTTGTCTAAACTTTTGACAGGTGGTTGCCGCTCTTGGGAAGGGAGCCCGGAGGTGGCTGCGGATTGGGGTGGGAGCCGCGTGGCTTGCAGCTTGGATGGCATCGGTACTGCTAATCTAAAGCTGTGAGAGGAGAAAATTCCATGCAAAACGAAATGACTAAACACTGGCCTCTGATGTTGATAGCGGCGGCAATGGGTTTCTCCTTTTATGCTGTGACCAAAGTTTTTAAAGCGCCGGTGGTGGCTTTAGTCACTGGAAATCTTTCTTATGAAATGCCTCGTGCAAACCAAGATGGAGTTCCCTTTGACCTCTCTGGCCGGAGTGTCAATCGCCGGATTCGAATTTCCAGTCCTGCTCAATCTCTCACTCAACGAACCCCTATCTCTTTGAAGATGAATCCAGCAAAGGCTAAACAAGTCACGGTTTTGTCTAAAGCTCAATTGCTTGAAAAAAAGCGCACTGAAGATAAGAAGAAAGCTCTGGTTGCGGCTGCTGCGAAAGCCAAAGCGGCGAAAGCTAAACTAGCGGTTCGAGTGGTGGAGGCTGGAACTCGTCAGGGTCGGCAAATTGAGACCTCTCCAATGGCAATGGCTCAAAATTCAAATCCATCTGATTACACAGCAACTCCGACTTTGGCAGCGCTGCCTGCTGCGGCTCCAGCCCAGACACATGAGACTCCGGAGAAAACAAAATTATCGGCAGGCCAATGGCGCTCCCTATTAGCTTCTCAGCCTTCGGCTCGGAATGGCTCCGACTTTCTCTCGGCATTTCATGCAGGGGATTTAGACGCATCCGATTTTTATCAGATCACCGACGAGTTGTTGAGTGACTCGGCTCCAGATCGGGAGAAGTTGGCGATTTTTATTCTCAAGCAAGAGGACTCGGCAAAAACCTTTTCAATTCTAGTCTCTCACGATCAAGAAAAAAATCCAGAACCAGTGAAATCTCAAATCAAAGCCTTGATTCAGTCCTACACAGAAGCCTCAAGATTTTCGGCTCTAGCCAAAACGCTTTATTCGACAGATATTCAAGTTGTTCATCGTGCCAGTGAACTGATGGCTCAAGTTGTTGCTGCAGAAAAAGTAAATACCACAAGCAATCGAACCAACCGAAGTCCTGGCTCGGCGCCAGTGAGCATTGCGCAGTTGCAAACAGCTCTTCCAGCCCTCAGCCGATTGTTGAAATCTGATGACCAAGTGCTGGTCCAGCAGGCTCAAGCCTTGATCGAAAGCATTCTGGCACTGAAGCCCGTTCAAACCGCATAAGCGCTGGATTTTTGAGAAAAATAATTACATTCTATTGAGATGAGTTCGAAAACTTTTCAATTTATTTTTCTGCCGGTCATTTGCGCTCTCCAGTTTGGCTGGGCACCCTTAGCTTCGGCAAGCTTGGTCATACCCAAAAATCTCACTTCCAATGAAATAAAAAAAGCCACTGAAATTCTGGGTTACTCTTCAGCCTGCAAAATTCTCAGCAATCCCTTTCCGCTTGGAGGTTATTCAGGAATCGAAATTGGTTACTCGACTGAAGTGATTTCAACCGGTGAGCTTGCAAGTTTTGGAATGAAGGCTCCCAGTCAAAATGAAACCAGTTACTCGCTCGTGACTTTTGGCAAAGGTCTTTATAACAATTTGGATGTTTTTTTTCAATTTTCGCCATTGAGCCAGGATGAAAATATTTCGAACTATGGTGGTCAACTGAGATGGGGGTTTTACCAGGCCGAGTATGTGCCGGCTCACCTAAGTTTTCTGGCTTCAGGAAACAATGTCAATTTTCAGAACAAAATATCAACTGTCAGCACAGCTTTCGACTTGGTGGCAGGCTTTAGTGTTCAAGATGTGACTTTGTATACAGGAATTGGTTTGGTTCGATCGATTGGATCTTTTGCCGGCGGACCAGACGGAGTGACCGATACCGGAGTGAGGGCTCGAGCTGATTTGAGTCAATCCCATTATGTCGGTGGAATTAATGTTAAATTCTCGAATGCTTTTTTGGCGCTCGAGTTGGATCGCTACACACAGGCAACCTACTCGGGTAAATTGGGCGCAAGATTTTAATTTTCTAGACAGTCAGTTTTAAATCAGGAATTGATTAGCGAGATTTTTCGATCAGCTTGGTTGTCGATTTTCCATCGACAAATTGAAGCGAGCGAACTTGGCCGCCGTAAGAAAGAACGAAACTTCCGCCGATGATCTGTTCGGGTTTCCAGTCTCCACCTTTGACTAAAACATCGGGCTTCAATTGATGAATTAATTTTTCAGGAGTTTCCTCGTCAAAAATGACCACGCAGTCAACAGAGGCTAGAGCAGCGAGGATCTCGGCTCGGTCATTTTGATTTTGAATTGGACGAGCCGGCCCTTTGAGGATTTGAACGCTTGAATCCGAGTTCACTCCGACCACCAAATAGTCTCCGCAAGCTTTCGCCTCTTGCAAATAACGAACATGTCCAACATGCAAGAGATCAAAACAGCCATTGGTGAAAACGATTTTTTGCGCTCGATGAGAGCCCAGCTCTTTGCTGATTTGAGAAGTGGAAATGACTTTCCCCACAGATTTCCTAAGATCTTCGGAAGAGCTCAAGGCCTAAAAGCTTGCCAAGAGTGTCTTCGTTCGTAAACAAGGAAATGATTGGAAAAATAACAAATCCTGTCACCAACACAAGGCTCGCACGCGCTACCGCCTTCAGAGCGTAATCAGAAGTTCCAAGCTCTTCTGGTTTACCGAGGCGTTGATCAAAGACCCACTCGCCCGGAGTTTGGCCGTTGAAGACACGGTTCGCGACTAAATAAATCCATGTGATACCGGCAATCATGGCAAGTAAACTCAAGTACACCATCTTGCTCGAGTCCGGCCGATAGAGATTGGCGAAGAGATCGACTCGAGTCACAACCAACAAGACAATCAAGCAAAGCAAAGTCGCCGCTGTGATTAACATGGCGTCCAGCAAGCTTGCCGACAAATCCCAAGGTGAGTGCTTGAAAATCACCTGAGCTGGCTGATTCAAGCGAGTCTTCTCGGAAATATCCAAGCCGCGCTTTTCATTCAAAGTTTTTAAGATGTCATCGACCGTTGAATTGCCCGGCGAATCGTTCAAGGTTGAACGCTTGAGGCTTTGCGCGGAATCGAAGCCTTTGCGCGGAAGAGCTGGAGTGATGGTCATATCCAAGTCAGATTGAAATTTAATTTGAGCTTTTAGCGATTGAGGAATTTCCGCGGAACGATCTCGAATCGGTTCCTTGATTCGATCTTGGGTTTTCTTGTGAAAACCTAGGCCCTCTGTCAAAGGTTTGAATTCAAAATCATCCTGGTCGTTTTGCGAGGGATTGAATTGTTTCATAAGCTTTTTTCTCCCGCCATTGCCGTCATGTGTCCAAACTCGTACTTTAGGACGGCTAAAAGAGCGATGCAAGCCGTTTCAACTCGGAGCACTTGTTCTCCCAAAGTCACCGGTCGCAAAGCCTTCGCCTGAAACAGCTCGACCTCAGTCGGGGAGAAGCCCCCTTCGGAGCCTACGAAAATCCAAAACTCTTCTAAATCTTTTAATTCTTTTGTCTTTTGCGTTTGTAATTCGGTTTTGATGCCGACTGTCGCAGAGCCCTCATAAGCAAAGAGACCTCGATGAGTGCCATTTGGGTTAAATTCTTTCCACAACTCGCCAAGCGGACAGGCTTCAGAAATTTTCATCAAGTCGCCGCGCCCACATTGCTGAGTCGCTGAGATCACAATTTTTTGCCAGCGCTCAATTTTGGCTGGCGGCAGGGAATTTTCTTTTCGAATAAAGCTGAAGTCAGAAAAAAAAGGCTGGATGCGAGTCACTCCCATTTCCACAGCTTTTTCAATCACCGCTTCCATCACCGAAAATCGGCAAATCGAAAGTGCGAGGACCAAATGAGGTTTCGGCAGCGGCGGAATTTCTCGCGATTCTTTGATCACAGCGAACGCACGTTTTTTTTCAAGCTTGATGACTTGGATGAGATGGGCTTTGTTGCCATCGCCGAGAACTTCGAAATGCGAGCCGACCTCTTGGCGACAAACATCGAAAATGTGATGAAAGCTTTCCCCCGAAATTTCCACATCGACACCGCGAATTTGATCGGGAGAAATCCAATATCTTCGCATGTCAGACCTCGATCGAGGGAGCGCGAAGCCAATAGCCGACCCACTCGTCTTTTTCGATGCGACGAACGACCTGCAACTGAGATTGATCGATAAAGGAAGCGAGAAAATCATCTTCTCGCTCGAGCAAAATTCCTGTGAGAAAAATCTGACCATCGGCCTTGAGAATACGGAGCAAATCATTTTTCAGCATCAAAAGAACGCCGTCGATGATATTGGCGACAACAAAATCAAATTCCTCTTTTACATTCTCTAAAAGTTGATCAGATAATTCCACTTGAGTCATTTTATTTAAACTCAAATTCTCGCGCCCCACTCGGCGAGCTTCCGGATCAATTTCTATTCCGAGGACTCGCTGAATTCCTTCTTTGAAAGCGAGCATAGCCAAAATTCCAGTGCCAGTTCCAACATCAATCAGGGAATAGCTTCGATCTTTTTTCAGAGTTTGTCCGAGCTTGTGAACAAAATATGCGG
The DNA here is from genome assembly GCA_043740515.1 of Bdellovibrio sp. Lineage (GTDB taxonomy): Bacteria > Bdellovibrionota > Bdellovibrionia > Bdellovibrionales > Bdellovibrionaceae > 21-14-0-10-47-8. The sequence goes on from JAYUCD010000130.1 coordinate 8,021, forward strand.
CCATCTGAGTGGTAGCATGCGTGCCAGTTCCAAAAGCCATTCCAGGATCGATCGTGATTGGTTTTTGAGCTTCGGCGGGAGCCTCGAGCCAGGATGGAACAACCCAGTAGGGTCCAACCAATTGAAAAGGAACGAAGCCCTTCTTCCACTCGGCCAGCCAATCTTTATGCTCTTCTTCTGAAATTTCCCAGCGCAATTTGGGAATCCAAGCGGTCAATTGATCAAAGTATTCGGAGCCCGGTCGCGTTTCAAAAAACACGTCGAGATCATGAGCGCGCACATTCACAATGTCAGGTTCGTAGGTCAAGTCAGGCTGAGTGAAAGAAAGCGCTTCGGTCACACCTGTGGCGCCACATTCAAAACTGTGGCCGGTGACGACGTCTTCCATATTGGCAGGGACTGAGATCAAACGAATGCGGATGTATGAATTCACTCTGCCTTTTTAGCAGATGTCTTTTTGTTGTCAACGAAAGAGCCGTCGAGCTCCAATCGGTCGCCAATCATGATTCCGATTTGCTCGAGCATGGGCTCATCGTCTCTAGCAATCAGTTTGTATTCGCGAGCCACAGCTACTCGGCCTTGAGCAGATATAATTTTCAACATGCCAACGGGAATATCAACCTCGCCGTAATTTTGAGTGCCGGTCGCATCTCGAATTGGCATTTTACGGATCACAGTGATCACCAGATTTTTTTTCAATCCTGCTTCAGATCCCGCATTGATATAGAAATCCTTGTAAACAGGTGCTTCGTCTGACAACGGAATATTTCGGCGCACTTCAATAACGCTCAGGTCAGCTCCGAAAGCTTCCCATCCAAACAGTGCCGCTAAAATTCCCATTCCCATGATAAACAAAATTCTACCTAACCTTTGACTAAACATGACAATCCCTCGCACCTGTATTTGGCGAAGACGTCCTATCTTCTGAACTCGAGCATCCTTGCTCGAATGTCTCCCACGGAGACGCTTACCTCAGATTTTTCGGAAATTTGTTCGTGGAACTTAACGACTTCAAGACTCGGCAAAAAATTCCTCGACCAAATGAGAGCAGAATCGGATGAATGACTTAGGGAAGGAGTCAAATGTTTGGCGAATCAGCTGTGGAAATTTCGAAAGACGAATGCGACGAGGTCGATTGCAGTCAAAGTTTTGACGGAGTGGTAGCAAGCGCATTCAAAGCAAGGCCTCCCAAAACAATCATTCCACCCAATAATTGAAGTGAGCTCAAGGTCTCGCCTAAAAAATACCAAGCAGCAAGGGCTGCAACCACAGGTTCAATCATGACGACGACTGAAGCTTGAGAGCTAGAAAGTTTTTGCAGGCCTGCCAGAAAAAGTGTGAGTGGTCCAATCGTTGAAACAATGGCGACTCCCAAAATGCAGAAAATTTGCAGAGGTGAAAAGGACAGGATATTGGAAAGACTGGGTCGATTGATCAAAAATTGCATCAGAGCTGCCGCTGAAATGACATACAAACTTGAGGAGAGGGGCGGGACATTTTTCTGCACTCGTCCGCTGACTAGAACATAAATTGAATAGCCAACAGCCGAGCCTAAGCCAAAAAAAATTCCGGCGGTCGAGTGAACCATCAAGGGGCCCCAAAGCAAGACTCCCAAACCTAAACTAGCCAGGGCTAAACTCAGTCCTTGAGTGCGGCTCATTCTTTCTTGCAAAATGAAATGCGCGCCCAGATTGACGAAGATGAGAAAAGTAAACAGCAGGAGAGCCGCCAAAGGCACCGAAACATTTTCGATTGCCTTGAAATACAAAGTGGAAAACAAGGCATAGCCGAGTCCACCCAAAGCGGCGGAAATCAGAATTTGTCGTAGTGGCAATCGAACCAAGCGAGGCTTGAGAGCGAGCAGGCTGATCCAGAGAAGAACAGCCGCGACGAAAAATCTCCAAAAGAGCAATTCGCCCACAGAAATTCCACTTTGCAAGGCAAAGCGGCTGAAGATTCCAATAAATCCGAAGCCGATTCCTGCCAAGAGAACATAAAGAAAGCCTAGCGGTCGGCTCATTTTTTCTTAGCGAGCGCTTTCATTTCGAGAACTTTTTTTGAATTTCCGCTGGCACTTCGCTTGGTGGATTTTTGTCCGCCTTTGTGGCTTCGTTTTTCTTTGATCTGAACCGGTGTCAGATCTTCTTGAAAAACCAATTCCGATGCGACGTCATTGAGATAAACAAGGCCGCCCTTAGGTAGACTTCCCAATCGGAGGCGACCAATCGCCACCCGTTGAAGTTTCAAAACATCGAAGCCGATTTTTTCAAACATGTAGCGAATCTGGCGATTTTTTCCCTCGGTGATAACGATTTTCAGCCAAGCGTATTGATCTCCGCCGCGCTTCACTTTCTCAACCGAGCGAGCGGAAACTTTTCCGCCGGGGATGCTGACTCCAGTCAGCAATTTTTTAATTTGATCTTCGCGCGGTTGTCCGTCGACTTTGACCATGTAGGTTTTTGTAACTTCCGCTTTTGGATGAGTCACACGGTTGGCGTATTCGCCGTCGTTGGTGAGCAAAATCAAACCTTCTGAATCCCAGTCAAGACGGCCGACGGGGAAAACTCGGGCAGGCACCTCGCCGAGCACGGCTGCGATGGTTGGGCGATCATGCGGATCTTCCATCGTCGTGAGCATGCCTTGTGGCTTGTGAAACATGAGATAGAGATGTTCAAATTTTTTGCGCAAGGGTTTGCCATTGACGGAAATGCGATCGGCGTTCGCGTCCACCTTGATCCCAAGCTCGTAAACTCGTTTGCCGTTAACGATAACCGAGCCCTCTTCGATCAGGCGATCTGCGGCTCTTCGGCTGGCGATTCCGCTGTCAGCAATCAGTTTGTTAAGTCGGACTTTCGCTGACGACTTGGCGGGAAATTTGGCCTGTCGAATGACGTCTGTGGCGACGTCATCGACTGATTCGTCGGTTGAGTCAACTTCGGAGCTGGCTGCTGAAAGGCTGTTGGATTTGTTTTTCGCTTGTTCAAGCTCTGATTGAGACTGCGGATTTGTGTCCATTGATCTTCAACTTTCCGTGGCGTCATCTCGACGGCACTGTTTGGAAGTCTCTCCATCCTCTCCTGTCGAACGGATTTCTTGCGGAGGGCGAGAGTGTGTTGAAGGTCTCTTATCAAAAGATTCAGCAGTTTGTCACCGGCAAAGACAAATTCAAGAGCTTTCTGGGCGCGTGCCATGATCTCCACCCCTTCGGGAGCAGCATCTGGGTCTCCCAGTTGAGCCATCTGATTGACTCGCTCAAGACCGGTGACGATCTCTTGATAGAAGCTATCGGTTTCGCGATTGATGAAATGCTGATCTTGTCTTTTGATCGCGTAAAACAATTGAGGATAATCTGAGAGGCTCGGGGCATTTAAATCCATGAATTTTTGATGCACAAAGCCCTTGACCAAGCAGCCCACGACTTGCTCCGAAGTGACTTGAAAACGAGCTGTGACGAAAGGAGCCATCTCGATTTTCTGAATTTGCTCAGGATCCAAATCCAATTCTGCCGTGTAATAAAGACAGAGATCTTTTTTCAGGGGCTGAAGTTGGCCATCATTGACGATCATTTTGTGGTCGAAAGTTCGTACCCAGAGGGATTTGTTCGGCCGAAGAATCACACCCAAGAACTTTTGCTCGCTCAGTGGAATCAGCCGGTACTTTTCACCATTTTTATAAATTGAATTTAAATAAATCTGAAGTGCCGTGCCGAGATCTTTGCTGTTTTCTAGTTCGATCACTTGAGTGTTTTGCGGCCAACGGACTTCGCTCAGGTCGAGCGCTTCTTGCAAAATTGTTTGGATCTCTTCACCCAGATGCAGTCGATTTTGCTGCCAGTGAGTAAAGTCTAAACAGCTTGCAAAAAAATTCTCGACTGTGTCCACCGTCAGTACTTGGGAATAATCAGTGAGATAGCTGAGGTAATGAAAGAAGCTCAGGCGGGCGGGACTCTCGCTGGGATTATTTTCTGATAAATACTTTATTAAAGTCCCGACTTTCAGCATACTGTCAGCTTAAGAAGCTTTTTTTAGGGGGTCAAATGCAAAAGGAACTCAATCCCGAGCTCTTCGGTGATACAGGCGCTAAAT
>JAYUCD010000131.1:0-19519 GCA_043740515.1 Bdellovibrio sp.
ATTACTGCATGAGGTGCCAGGATCGGGCGTTGAAGCGCAATCCAATGGCCAGACAGTTCGTTTGGGTCGTTTGGACTGGGTCGCAGAATTAGGTTTGCCGGTTGGCGTTGTGTTTCATTTCGACAAATACTAAGACCTTAAAAAGTTTTTTATTTTCAAGCAGGTGAAGAAGCAAAGAAAGCTTGTCCTTCTTTTCGACATACATCACGGTTTGGTCGATTTTTTCAACGGTAGTTGAAGCGGGTGTGACTTCGATTTTCTCAGGACTTTTTAAAATCGTATGCGCCAATTTTGAAATTTCTGGAGGCATGGTTGCAGAGAAAAACAGATTGTGAGTTTTTTCTGGTAACAAAGGCAAAATTTTCTGAATGTCTCGCATGAACCCCATGTCCAACATTCGGTCTGCTTCATCGAGCACAAAAATTTCCACGTGACTGAGGCGCAGGTAGCGTTGCTGAATCAGATCGAGCAGTCGGCCTGGAGTGGCGACCAGAACATCGACTCCTTGAGAAAGATCGCGAACTTGATTTCCTTGGCCGACTCCGCCAAAAATCACGGCGTATTTTTGTTTCAGCTGGCCACCATAGGTCTCCAAACTTTTGTGAATTTGGATGGCAAGCTCTCGGGTCGGAGTCAAAATCAAGCAGCGAGGCGAGCGAGGCTCCCGGTGCGCTCGCTTTTCGTGCAGCAATTGAATGATGGGTAAGCAAAAGGCTGCGGTTTTCCCCGTGCCGGTTTGAGCGATGCCAAGCAGATCTTTTCCCTTGAGGAGAATCGGGATGGCTCTCGCTTGGATGGGAGTGGGGTGTTCGTAGCCCGAATCCTTCAGCGCAACCTGCAATGGTTCAATCAAGTTCAATTCAGAAAAGAGAGGTTTTGTCATGCAAGGGAATCTAAACGATTCCCTTACAAAAGGGAAGCCACGACCGACTCATTCAGCTTTTCTCTCTCAAGCAAATACTTTTTTGTGGCAGCAGGCAGAGACTTCCACATCTTGAGGGCAAGGAGAATTGAAATGATTGCAAAAGGAATCAGGAAAGCCGGCCAAAACTTCCAGCTCTCAGGCGATTTTTCAGAGAGGATGTTGCCGAGAACCAAAGACTGTAGGCCGGTTCCCAAGTAGACAAAGCCGTCGGTAATTCCAGAAGCAGTTGCAGTCATCTTTCGCCCGCCAAAGTCAGCAGCCGCCGTCCCTGACATAAGCGAGTGGATCGAGATCGAGAGAAGTCCCAAAAGCACAGCACAAAAACCCACGGTCAAAGGGGAGCTCAGTAAAGTAAAATACATAATTGTGGCGATCACCACTGAAAGAGCGCCGGCAATCGCGACCGGCGGTCCCCGGCGAGATTGGAAAAGTTTGTCAGAAAGATGGCCAGCGGTGAAGCCGCCCAAAATTCCTGTGAGACAGAGAATCAGTCCCCAGTTTTCTTGAAAAAACTCGGCACCAATTTGAGGGACAACCTTACCGAATTTAAAATACCACTGCATGACACCATTTCGAATCACGCCTGTTGTGAACTCGATAGCAGCAACCATCATGATCACTGGATTGGTAAAAACTTTTTTCAACATGTCCAATTTCGTGATTTCAATGTGCATCACTCCAGACGAGGCATCATGAGTGTCGAAGTCGGCATGGCCCGCATGTGACGGCATATCTTTGACCAAAACCAAATCCAAGATCAGCCACAAAATGAGAAGAGCGGCAGGAATAAAGAAAACCATCCAAACCGAATCGATTCCATTCGCTCCAGTTCCAAAAGTCGACTGAAAGAAATTCGAAATCGCACCTGGATGTTTGGGCTTGGCGCTGGAGGCGTCGGCGATAATCGAATTCCAGTCGAAGGCGAAATAAATTCCCACAGAAATCAAGGTTCCGAAAATGGCGCCAAAAATTCCCCGTTCTCGCACGTGAAACCAATAAGCTTTATTTTTGATAATCGAAACGGCACCGTAACTTTGGAAAAACATATTGATCGAATAAAGCAGCGACAGAAGCACAGTCATGTCCACGGTGAGCTGATCATGCAGGAAAAGATAAGTCGAAACTCCCATGGCGACATTGGCGATACTGGCTCCACCCGTGGCTAAAAGAATTCCCTTTTTTCCACCGATCTTGTCGACCAGCGGACCGTTGATCAAAAACGACAATCCGTAGGTGATTGTTCCCGCTGCGAAAATAGTTCCAAAACTCGCAATCGACATTTTGCTGCCGAGAGCATTGCTCGCAACATTGAGATTGTATCGAGCCATGTACAGAAATGCGTAGCTCATACCCATCGGAAACCAATTCATAAATCGGCGCCACATAAAAGGTGATCCGTGCATCATTGGATTGTATTTGAAGTAGAGGACAATCACTGTGGCCAAAGTGAGAAGCACGATGAAAGCTGCCATTTTTACCCTCGTTTGATTTGCTTGTTGGATCTGAAAAACAATTCTCCTGATTTGGTACCCGAGACAGGACTTGAACCTGCACACCTTGCGGCACTAGATCCTAAGTCTAGCGTGTCTGCCAATTCCACCACTCGGGCACGACGGAGAAAACTTTGTAACAACTACGATACTTTGTTTTGAAAAGCGAGCGAATTACTTGTTCGCTTCAGCGATCAGTTTTTTGTAATCTGGAGCGCGCATCAAGGTAGCCAACTCTTTTTCTGTGTCCATTTCAATTCGGATCATCCATCCATTGTTGATGGGGTCGTCATTCAAAACAGCCGGATCTTCGCCTAAAGATGCATTGATTTCGATAACGGTGCCGCTGACAGGAGCAAATAAATCGCTCACTGCTTTTACGCTTTCAATCACTCCGAAGGGCTCGCCTTGAGTTACTTTTTGGCCTTCTTCTGGCAGCTCGACGTAAACAATTTCACCCAAAGATTGCTGTGCGAATTCAGTGATGCCTATAGTGACGATGTTCTCGTCGACTTGAGCCCACTCGTGATCTTTGGAGTAATAATAATCTTCAGGAATATGGAAAGTTGCCATTCAAAGGACTCCTATCAAAAATTTGATCGACCTAGTTATCGCGAAACAAAGGGAGTTTTGCAAACTTTTGCTTTTGCTTTTCGCCCACGAATATCGACAAAAATTTCGCTGCCTTCGGCGACGTAGGGCGTCGCGACAAAGCCAATTCCAATCGGCTCATCCAAAGAGGGCGAGTGCGTGCCACTGGTGACCATGCCTATTAGCTGTCCGTCACTGGCATGCAGAGTATAGCCTTGTCTTGGAATTCCCTTTTCGAGCATTTTGAATCCGACTAAACTTTTTTGCAGACCCTTTTCTTTGCCAGCCAAAATCGCAGCCTTGCCAAGAAACTCTTTTTTTGCTGGTTTGATGACCCAGCCCAATCCCGACTCATAGGGATTCGTTGTGTCATCAATCTCATGCCCATACAGGCTGTACTTCATTTCGGTGCGCAAAGTGTCCCGAGCTCCCAGGCCGATGGCTTGGACTCCCAAGGGCTTTCCATTCTCCAGCAAAGTCTGCCACAGTTTCACGGCAGCCGAAGCTTCAACGAAAATTTCCGCACCCTTTTCGCCTGTGTATCCAGTTGTTGCGACCAATACTTCAACTCCTGCAAACTGGGTTCGAAGAAAAGAAAAGGCTTTCAACGAACTGATATTTGCTGGAGAAAAAACTTTATCCAAAAGCTCGAGAGCCTTGGGCCCTTGAACGGCGATCTGGCCCCAGCGGCTTGACTCATCCGAAATGTTAGCGCCCCTGTTGTGCTTTTGCATCCATTGAAAATCTTTGTCTTTGTTCGAGGCGTTCACGCAAACTAAATAGTCCTGATATTTTTCCACACAGTAAACAATGATGTCATCGACCAGGCCGCCAGTTAGATTGGGTAGAAGAGAGTATTGCGCTTCAAAGTTGTTAAGTTTTGCGACGTCGTTTGTGGTCAGCCACTCTAAAGTTTCTAGGGCCTTCGTGCCTCTCACTCTGATTTCGCCCATATGTGAGACGTCAAAAAGTCCGACAGCATTTCTCACACAGTCATGTTCTTGTCTCAAATTGGTGTACTGAATTGGCATCAGCCAACCGGCAAAGTCCACCATTTTTGCACCGAGCTTGACGTGTTCTTCTGACAAAGGAGTTTTATGCATAGAGCATCTTATAGGTGAGGCTTTATCTGTTGGCAACCACCGGCCCAGAACGATGCAGTTCTCACTTCGAGACGTCGATGCTTTCAACAAAGTCCAAATACTAACACCCAATCTCAGCGAAGTGGGATCTAGGGACTTAAGCTGATTGGCCTGGCTTTTGAAGTGTATTCAGTCATTAACAAAACGTCAGGGGACCAAAATGAACAAGAACAATTCAATCCGTGCGATCCTAGTTTCTACTGCATTTGGTCTGCTGCTTTTCCAAAACTGCTCCAAAGTGGGAGTGAATGACCTCTCAAATGCAAGTTCATTGAAAGCCTCGGGAGCTCAGGTTGCTCCGCCAGACGTGACTCTGGTGGGATCTCAACCCCTAACTCAGCCAGATCTGATGCCAACCACTCCGGTTGTTTCCCAACCGTCAACTTCAGCTCCAGATGATCTCAAGAGGCCGCCAACTGCATCGACTGGTAACGAAGTTAAAAATCCTGGGATGAGCAGTGATCTAGACTGCGAAGGAAATGACAAAGAAGAAGAAGAAATGGCGATTGATCAGGATGACAATGATCTGGCAGTGGCTTGCTTGAAAGCTTCAAAAGACGCAGTCACCATGGCAAGCGGATCTGATTTTGTAAGAAACGATGGTTCTCAAAAGGGAAAGATAACTGTTATTCAAGGTGAATCCTTCGGTAAAATTGCTCACAACCGAGGTCATTTAGTTGTGATTGGGATGGGAGCGAATGCAAAAATTGATTCGATCGAAGATAACCGGGGGCGCCTGACAATCTGCCATATGAAGATTGGATCTATTTCAAATATCCGGGGAAGACTTGATTTGATTGATAGTGTGGTGGGAAAAATGTCCGATGTGCATCATGTTCATCAGACACCTAATAATAAAATTGACAGCGGCACTAAATTGAAAAAAATGAAAGATGGCGAAGTTCGTGTCTGCAAGAAAGACGATAAAGACGACGACGACGACAAAGACGATGATAAGCACGAGCACAAGCAGGAACACAAAGAAGCTGGAAAACAGCATGCAGATTGAAAGCAATGCAGCGAGGGTCAAAGGCATAACTCTTAAAAATTAGATTCTGGCTTTAGAACAGATTCTCGAAAAAAATACCGACTTTCCACCTAAGCTATTGAGTTAGGATGTGGAAGGCGGTATTTTTTTTTTATGAATCAACGAAAATTTCTCTGGATCTTTTTTGGCATTTTGGCGCTTCGGGCGCTGTTTGCGTTGAATATTGGATTTGTTGATGACGATGCTTATCACTGGACCTGGACACAGAATTTAGATTGGTCTTACTTTGATCATCCCGGCATGATTGCCTGGCTTGAAAAAATTTCCACATTCGTTTTTGGCAACAATCAATTGGGTATCCGACTCCCTTCCTTTTTGTGTTTTTCGATTGTTGTTTATTTGACCTGGAAATTAACCGCCGATCTTTTTGATGAAGCGGCTGCCACTTTTGCCGCAGCGATTGTTTTGTTTTCGCCTCTTTGGGGTTTTGGTGGATTTGTTTCATCGCCTGAACCACCCTTTATGCTCTGTTGGATTTTAGCTCTGACTGTTTTTTGGAATGGTATCCGTGAGGATGCTCAAAAATGGAGTCTCAAAAAAACCTGGCTTTGCCTGGGATTGATCATGGGTCTCGGATTCAATTCTAAATTTCCAACCGTGTTTTTGGCCCCCGGGATGGGTTTCTATTTGCTCAGCACTCGTGCAAGAAGAAAAGATTTGCTGCAAGTGTGGCCCTGGGCCGGAGTTCTCATTTCTGTGCTTTGTCTGTTTCCCATTGTATATTGGAATTTAAAATATGACTGGCCCAGTTTTAAATTTCAGTTTCATGATCGCCACACCGGCAGAGGCTTTGATCCCAATCGCTGGTTTGGTTTTTTAGGAATGCAAATGGCTTTACTGAGCCCCGGAGTCTTTGTTTCCGTTTGGCTGGCGCTCATAGCATCTTTGCAGCAGTTTCATCAGGCCCGCTGGCGATTTTTGTTTTGCATGAGCATTCCGAGTTTTTTGATTTTCTATCCTCAACCTTTGTGGGCTGACTTTAAGCCGCATTGGATGGGACCAGCCTATTTTATCTTGGTGATGGGAGTGGGCGGTTTGTGGTCACAAGGTTGGAAGTGGGGCCAACGCCAGTTGATTACCTCTCACAGTGGAAAAATGAAATGGTGGATTGCCGGATTTTTGATTCCAATGAATTTTTTAATTTACGCACCGGCAATCTATCCGTGGGTTCCGAAGCTCGCTCGAATTGTGGATCCGAATGCAAAATGGGAATTGAAAAATGATGTGAGCAACGAACTTTTTGGCTGGCCGGAAGCAGGCGAAGAAATTTTAAAGTGGAAAACAGAGATTGAGCAGCAAACCGGTCACAAGGTTTTTTTGGCGGGACATCGCTATGAACTGACGGCTCAAACCTGGAAAGCGACGATGCAAAAAACCTTTATGCTCAGTCGCACTCGTTCCCATTACACAATCACCACACCCGAAACCGAATATGATTCTCTCAAAGGACAGGACGCCTTATTTGTTGGGAACGATAAATATGAAGTGGACCCTATGGAATTCGCCCATTTCGATTCTTGCGAACGTCGTGAATTCAAATTTTATCGAAGCGATGAGCTTTCGCGAATTTTTGAATTTCATTGGTGCAAAAATTTTCAAGGCATCAAGAATTAGTTGAACGCAGTTCTCGGATTTCGCTACCCTTTATTTCAATTGGATCTGGCGGCTCAATCAAAACTCCTCGGGGAATTTCTGGTGGAGTGCCATGGCGAGAGAGCCAGGCTAGAAATTCTCGCTCAGGTCCCCGGCAAATCATCTGCCGAGTTTTCCCTTTTTCTTGCTGCTGATCCCCGACGGTTCTCCATCTGTTCTCGGCGGGAGGTGCCTGACGAGAAGCCAGCAAATAAGAAAAAGTGAGAGTCTGATTTTTCATCGGCAAATGCTTTTCCATTTCCAAAAACCATGAGGGCAATGAAAAATGAATGCGATCATGGCACCAATCGGTCTTCGAATTTTCCAACAAAGGACAAGCTTGTTGGTGGGGGCAAGGTGCCCACAGTCTAAAGCCTTCAGCCAGTAAATTTTTTCGGACTTGCAAAAGTTTTCTTCCATCCTGTCGAGCTGATGGTTCGATTAAAATTAGATTTTCCATCTCCAATGCCCACTTTGGCAAAGTATCCAACTCGGTCAGGGAATAAGAGAAGAGTGCGGTTCGTCCGGCATGGGCTGAAGAGGAGCCAAGCTGATTTAAAAATTTCTGCTCCGAATTCCAGTCGAAGCGACCACTTAAATTCAGTTCATTGAGCAATTGCTGATGGAGAGATTGAGCTTCAGTGGAATTCTCCGTGAAGTGCGCCGAGCCTTTGAAATTTTGCAGCATAGGCAAAGATCCGGCGCCTAGACCTGAACCAAAATCGAAAATTTCTGAAGCCACTATAAAATTTTGTTTTCTAGCTTCATCATGCACCGCTCGAGCTCGCAAAAAATTCAGTGGCAAAAAATAAACCAACTGCGCGATCTGGCACCAAGCCTCTTTCCAGGGAGTGCTTTTCTCCGGTTGATCAATGTAAAAATCACTCATCCGTAAAACAGCTTCGGCCAGACGTCTTGAATCTTGAAGATGAGTGTTGTGCTTGAGCAAAATTTTACCGATTGCGGCCTGCAGATTTTCTGGCAATGCGTAAGCCGGCCGTGAGACCGATTGCAAAATAGAATTCATAAGCCCAATCCTTTTAAGACTTCGTTGACCTTGATTTGATCCATACACAAAAAATGAGGACACTTCGGGCCCCAGCATTTTTCTGAAGCTGGACAATCAACAGGTGGAGTCAGCGCTAAGGCTTTGGGGCCTCGCGGCCCCCATCGTTTTGCTTGGTGCACGCGGACCGGAGAGTAAATTCCAACAGCTCGAGTGCCACAAGCAGCAGCCAAATGCAGAACTCCTGTACTGGGTGCAACCACAGCGCGTGCTGTGCGTATGAGACTGAGAAGATCTTCAAAGGACAATTCATTTTGCAGCCAGCGAATATTTGGGTGTTGCTGCCATTGAGGCCTCAGCTCAGTCAGATAAGGATCGTCGCTCTGAGTTCCTGTGATCACCACTGTTCCTGCGTTGATCAACTTTTCGACCAACACACTGTAATGGGCTTGCGGCCAATTGAGAGCGCTTCCTGCCATTCCGGGATGAACGATAAAATAGGCCTCCGGTTTGAGATCATATTTTTCAAATAGATGCCGTCGAATCACGGGATTCAATTTTAAAACTGGAGTTTGGCCTGCTGGTTGTTCGAAAGCATGCTCCACAAGTTCGCGGTTGTAATCGGCTTCATGCTTGTCGGCGAGAGAGCGAGACTGCCTCAATCCTCGGTTGAAAAAGAGATAAGAATGCCACTGAGATCTTCTGGTGACTCGCCAGCGAACACCGGCCCGCCAGCAAGCATAGCCAACCCACCAAGGGGCCTGAAAGCTGATCACCACATCGGGCGCCTCGTCCTTCAAATAATGAAACAATTTTTCAGTCGACTGTTTCGAGTCCTTTGGATTCAGTTCTAAATATTCGCGAGTTGGCTCCGCAGCTTTTGCAATCCAACCGAGACCTTTGGAAACGACCCACTTGATCTGGATTTTTCTGTCTTGCAGCCACGGCATTTGATCCACTGGCAAAGTGGAAACAAGATCGCCGATTTTATCCAGTCTGATAAAAACTGCTTTCATTTGCTACTGATACTCGTCCAGTGGCGGACAAGAGCACATGACATTTCGATCGCCGTAAGCGTTATCGACTCGTCCAACAGCAGGCCACAATTTATTGCCGCGCACCCAAGAGAGCGGGTAGGCCGCGACCTCTCTCGAGTAAGGTTTATTCCATTCAGTTGCAGTGACAACATGAGCGGTGTGTGGTGCATTTCGAAGCGGATTGTTTTCGCGATCGATTTTATGATCGGCAATCATCTGAATTTCTTTTCGAATATGAATCATGGTTTCGATAAAACGATCTACTTCGTGAAGCGATTCAGATTCTGTCGGCTCGATCATCATCGTACCAGCCACCGGGAAGCTCATGGTGGGCGCATGAAAGCCGTAATCCATCAGTCGCTTCGCCACATCTGACACATCCACATCTGAATCTTTTTTTAGAGGACGCAAATCAATGATGCATTCGTGAGCGACCAGCCCTTCTTTGCCTTTGTACAAAACCGGGTAGTACGGATTTAATTTCTTAGCGATGTAATTGGCACTGAGAATTGCAACCAGAGTTGCCTTCTTCAGACCTTCGGCGCCCATCATGGTGATGTAAGCCCAAGAAATAGGAAGAATACTTGCTGAACCCCAAGGTGCAGAAGAAACCGCAGAGATTCCGGTAGCAGGTCCTGCCTCCGGAGTCGATGCATGCTTCGGCAAAAAATCTTTCAAGTGCGGACCCACTCCGATGGGACCCACTCCTGGGCCACCCCCACCGTGAGGAATCGAAAAAGTTTTATGCAAATTCATGTGGGAGACATCGGGACCGAATTCTCCAGGACGACATACTCCGACGAGCGCATTCAAATTGGCGCCGTCCATGTAAACCTGCCCGCCGTGATCATGAATGATTTTGCAAATCTCAACCACTGCCTCTTCGAACACGCCGTGAGTCGATGGATAAGTGATCATCAGGGCTGCCAAATTGTTTTTATGCAACTCGGCCTTGGCTTTCAGATCTGAAACTTGGACATTCCCTTGCTCGTCACAGTTGACGACAACCACTTGCATTCCACACATAACCGCAGACGCGGGATTGGTTCCATGGGCGCTGGATGGAATCAGGCAAATGTTTCGGTGCGCTTGATTTTTAGATAGATGATATTTTCGAATCACGAGAAGACCGGCGTACTCACCCTGAGATCCAGCATTCGGTTGCAAAGACACGGCCGCAAAGCCGGTGATCTCGCAAAGCTCTTTTTCCAAATCATGAATCATTTCAATCAAACCTTGAGCCTGAGGCAGAGGAGCGAAGGGATGAAGCTTGCTGATTTCCGGCCAGGATACAGGCACCAACTCGGTCGTGGAATTTAATTTCATGGTGCAAGAACCGAGCGGAATCATCGAATGAGTTAAGGTCACATCCTTGTTTTGCAAATGATGAATGTAACGTAAAAGTTCTGTTTCCGAATGATGAGTGTTGAAAACAGGATGTTGCAAATAGTTTGAAGTTCGCGATGCGAAGGAAGGCATTTGAACTTTTTGCGATTTCGCAAACTCAAGAACTGAAAAATTCGGCGTTTGGCCCAAATTCAAAGCTTTCAAAATATCTTCGACATCTTTCAGGTTGGCAGTTTCGTTCAGAGAAATCAAAAGGCCATCTTTTTCATTCAGGCGAAAATTGATGTGCAATTGGTCTGCTGCTTGAAGAATTTCTTTCTGCTTGGCCGTTTTTATTTTCACCGTATCAAAAAATGGCTCAGCCGAAACATCCAAGCCTAATTTTTTAGCGCCCTCAGCAACGGTTTTCGCCAGCAAATGAATGCGGCTGGCAATGCGCTTCAATCCTTCGGGTCCATGATAGACCGCGTACATCGAAGCCATGTTAGCAAGCAAGACCTGCGCTGTGCAAATGTTGGAGGTGGCCTTCTCGCGGCGGATATGTTGCTCACGCGTTTGCAAAGTCAGTCGAAGCGCGCGCTTTCCTTGCGCATCGATTGAAACCCCGACCAATCGACCGGGCATCAGGCGCTTGTGAGAATCTTTGCAAGCGAGGAAAGCCGCGTGAGGTCCACCGAAACCCAGTGGAACGCCGAAACGTTGAGAGTTTCCGACAACGATGTCTGCTCCCCACTCGCCAGGCGGAGTCAGCAAAGTCATCGCCATCAAATCCACATCAGCAATCACCAAGGCATTTTTGGCATGCGCTTTTTCGGCGAGCTTGGTGAAATCTTGAATGCTGCCATCGCTATTGGGATAACTGAGAATCAAAGCAAACACCGGCTTCGAAAAATCGAAACTTAAGGGATCCTGCACAATCATCTCCAGACCCAAAGGCTCTGAGCGAGTTTTTAAAACTTCCAAAACATGCGGATGCAAATGAGGTGAAACAATGAAGCTATCCGATTTTGATTTAGACAAACTGTGCGCCATCGCCATCGCTTCAGCAGCAGCCGTTCCCTCGTCAAGCAAAGAAGCGTTGGATAATTCCATCGCTGTCAAATCACTGACCATGGTCTGAAAATTCAAAAGCGCCTCAAGGCGACCTTGAGCAATCTCAGGCTGATAGGGAGTATAGGCTGTGTACCAAACTGGATTTTCTAAAATATTTCGCTGAATCACCGTTGGCGTGATCGAATCGTGATAGCCCATTCCGATGTAGCTGCGATAAATTTTATTTTTTGCTAACATTGTTTTCAAACGTTTTAAAAGTTCAAATTCCGAAATCCCGTGGCCAATTTGTGGTACGGCTTTGGAAATGATATTTTTGGGAATCACTTTGGCTGCAAGTTCATCGAGATTGGAAAATCCCAATTCTTTGAGCATCAATTGGATATCTGGATCGGAAGGGCCCAGATGTCGTTCTTGAAATTCACTGTTGGTAGAGAAAAAATCTTGGTTCATGCAGACCCCTAAAAGGAATGGCAAGGCTCATCAAAATGTACGAATGCCATCAAAACTAACACAGAGGCTGATCTTGGCGAAGCAAAGACAGCGGCGCAAATCCCTGCTAACGCGTAAGGCAATAAAAAAACCCCTCATTTTAAGAGGGGTTTTTAAGGAATCTGTCTGGAGACAAATCTCAAAAATTCAAATGAGCTTAAGTGCTCATGCTTTTTGAAGAAGTCTTCTTAGATGTTCGCTTTGGCGCCGATGCTGTCTTTTTAGAAGACGCTGTTGCCGCCTTCTTCAAAGATGAAGTAGCGGCCTTCTTTTTAGAACCAAAAGCTGCTTGCAGCCTCGATTTTTGCTTCAGCGCCATTTTTTTATAAGTTACGAAGTTCTTCTCAACGACTTTGGCTTGTTTTTTTACAACGCTCATTCGTTTGTTTACTTCTTTATCCAAATCTTTTTGTGCCGAGTGAAGCTTCTTCAACATTGAATTGTAGCGAACTTCCGCTTTTTTCAATTGAGCTTGAGCTTGTGGCTTCACTTCTTCTTTCAATTTTTTGAGCTCATCACTGATTCGGTTGAATTCTTCAGTCAATGCAGCTGCGCCTTTTGGTCCGCGCATTTCATGAACAAGTTTTTTGAGATCAACACTTAAATGCAATTTCATTCGATTCTCCTTGGGAGGGGTGACATGATTTCCCTCTCTCTATAACCCACTTTTCACTTGAGACAAAGCTCGACGCTTGATTGCTGCAAGGTCTCGAGTAAAAACTACATATTCTTCACAGAGTGAGCGAAAATTGGCTCAAGAGAAGACCAGGAACTTTTTTTGCGCCCAACTCACGCATAAAATAGGTCGAGATGCCTGGATCGATACACTGTTCCCGAGTCACATTCTCAAGCGATGAGCCAAGGATTTGATAAAGGCTGTCATCGAAGCGCATGTCGGAAATAGGGCCGACGACTTCGCCTTGTTCCACCCAAAAGCAAGCGTAGCGGGTCATCCCGGTCAGGCGAGCCGATGCAAGATCACTCCAATTGAGGTAATGAAGATTGCTGAGATAAAGTCCAGTGCCGAGCTTTTGTAAGGCCTCAGCTTCAGCCAAGCTTCCAGGAGCAATTTCTGGCGAACGAAGTCCTTCAGTTCCAAACATGCCAGCTTCGGCTGCATTCGATTTGGTACCGTATTCCCTCTCGGCTCTCGTGCTAACTAACATATTTTTGAGTTGTCCCGCTTCTATCAGGTGAAGCTCTTCCGGCGCCAGCTCACCCAGTGAGTTGAAGCGATGGCAAAATCCCAGTCGAAAATTTTCCTTCAAACTGAAATGCGGTGAAAGCGTCTCTTTGCCATCATAAAGTTTAGCGAAGGGACAACTTCCCTTCTTGAGGGCACTGAGGCTCAAAGCATTTTGCGAGAGCATTCCGCAAATTTCCGAAGTCGCAGCAGGCGCCAAATAGGTTCGGTAATTTCCGGGCTTGACCTGAACTGACTTTCGCCGGCTGAGGGAGAGTTGATTTTTCGAAAGTTGCAGTCGATTTTGGAAGTGCTCGGAATTCCAGGCGGTATCTGAGTAGACTCCTTTAACAGCTTTGATTTCTTCGTCCACATTTGAGGTAAATAAAGAATAGTCGATGAAAAAGCTTTCGTTTGAAAACCAATGCTTTTGTCCCTTCGAATTTCGGTTGGCGCGAACTTGCGGACCTGCCGAGTAAAAGCCGACAAAATCTGTTCCCCGGCTCAAGTCGACAATTGAATCCATGGCTGCATAAACTTTTGGCAAAGCTCCTACATGCGAACTGCGGCTCTCGCCACGATTTTCCATTGGAACTAAATAATCGTCTTCGGGGAGCACCTCGATTTCCAAGCGGGCTCGATCGATCAGCTTCTGGCCCAGCCTTTGATCCGTTTCCAGTTGGCCAGAGAGGACAAATTCGAAAGCAACCTGGCGGCCTTTGCATTGAAATTGTAAACTGAGGCTTTTTTGTTCGACGAAGGTGTTCTGACGAATTTTTGCTCGGTTGAAGCGAAGGAAATCAGACTGCTCAGCGCTGAGTGTCAGGTTCAGTTCTTCGTTTTGCTTCAAGCATGAAAAGAGCGAGCTGCTTAAGGAATCAAAATGAATTTCTAGTTCTTGAGAAAAGCTCACTGGCCACCTCCGAACACTTCGATATTTGAAAATAAGCATGGTGGAGAGGCGTGGCCGACACGGATGACTTGGCTCGGTTCGCCTTTGCCACACCAAGGAGTGCCGTAAATTTCGACTTCATCGGCGGAGCCGACGGCCTTCAGTGAACTCCAAAAGGGAACGGTGATGCCGCGGTAATTTGGATTTTTCACGATGCCTTTCAGTTCTCCATTTTCAATCAGCCGAGCAAACTCACAGCCAAACTGAAATTTATTTCGATAATCATCAATCGACCAAGAAATGTTGGCTTCCATATAGATACCTTTTTCAGTCTGAGAGATCATATCTTTCAGACTAGAGGTTCCCGGCTCCAAGTTGATATTTGCCATTCGATCGATCGGCGCTCGGTTCCAAGAAGCCGAGCGAAAGTTTGCCACTCCGGGAAGGCCAGAGCGGACCTGAGATTCAAGGCTTCCTAGTCCGCGTTTCAAAACTCCCTTTTCAATCAAGAATTCGCGCTTTGCTGGATTGCCGCAGTCATCGAATCCATAAGAAGCATATTCGCCGGGCATGCTCGGATCGAAAGTCACGTTCATCAAGTCCGAACCATATTTGAGATTTCCAAAATCCTTCGCCTTCACAAAACTAGATCCCGCATAATTTCTTTCGTCTCCCAATATTCGATCGAGCTCCAACGGATGGCCGATGGACTCGTGAATTTGCAGGAGCATTTGGTCTGGAGCGAGTATCAGATCGCGACTGTCGCTTGGACAATTGGGAGCCTCCAACAGCAGCAGGGCTTCTTCAGAAACCTGCGCACATTTTTGCAGGATTTCTTGTCGATCGAAGGCTTCCAACCCCATTTGCAAACATCTTGCGACTCCACCATTGGCAGAGCGAGTTTGGCTATCGACTCCAACTTGAGCGGTCGCTGAGAAATTATTGGCTAACAATAAAAACTTTTGATCCGTCTCAGTCCCGTTGCTGGCGACGCAGTGAATTCGCGTCTCGACAATGCGAGCAGCAGCCACGGCTGTGACAATTTTTTCCGATGGCTTGAGAGCCCGACTTGCGGCCATCAAAAGATCTGTAAATTCTTTCAGACTTTCCGAATCCAATCCACGAAAAACAGCTGTTTGATAGTGACCAACAGAACAAGGTCTTTGCGCTTCGGTGAAAGAAAAAATTTTGTGTTTAGAACCTGCTTTGGCGAGCTCGAGCGCTTTGTGAAATGCACGGTTCAATCCCTGCTCCGAAAAGTCGCTCGTGCCGGCATAACCAAAATGACCAGCGTGCAAGACTTCGATCATCACCCCTCGATCGAAAGAAATGGAATTACCGTCAGGACGATGGTTTCTAACACTTCGAGAGTGGGTGGTCTCTTCGACCAAGCGAATTCCGACCCACTCTGCCTGCGGTGCAAATCGCTGAATAGCAGTGTTCAGGTTGAGTTCGCCTTCTTGATAAAGTGGGATCGAAAGTGAGGTTTGCATGAGAAAAAAAGTCCTTGTCTAAAAGTTTGCCAGGGCTTCCAAGCTCGAATGGGGTGTCCCTCGCTTTGAGCCTGGCATAATTGTTGATCTATAGCACGACCTATGGGACCTATCAAATCACTGTTTGTTTTACTCTTATGGGTCATCGCCATATCTTTGCCTGCAGCAGCCGAGCCCCATACGCTTGATGATTCCCAGTCCAAGTCCAATGTTTTGTCCTACGAAAAGCGCATAGTTCTTTCTTATTTGCTCCTAGGGGCTGAAGAAAACAGAGAATTTCAAAATGCAGTGATTCAAAGATTGCGCAAATTAGTTAATGATTACGCTTCAAAGCCTGTGCAGCAAATTGCTGTGACTCAGTTCTCTGACTTTTTTGATGCTTACAAAGGCACTTGGCCAAACTCCCACTCTCTCGAGTCGGATTTGAATCTGATCGAAAACGGATTGCTTCGAGGCCCGGTCAAATTCCATGCGGTCGACAAGCAGGGAGTGAGCAACCCCAATTTGCAAGCCGAAATTAATCAGTTTATGCAAAGACAAAATCGCGAGATTTTGAAGCAAGGAAGCAGTCTTTTAAGCCAGAAGCTGAGTGAATTCACCTCCACTTATGCAGATCTTATTTTGACTCGTGACCCTAGCTTACTCACGCCCAGTTTGATTTCTAGTGGCTTTGATCAGGTTTCAAAAATCTATCGGACCCATATTCAGACGATCGATCAAATTGGACATCAAATCTCTCAGTCGGGGCAGTTGTCGCAAATGGATCCGACCGTGCGGTTGTTTATTGAAACTGTCTTGCAAAACTATTTTAGCAAATTGGGTGCAGCCTCGAAGAAACAAATTCTTTCTCGTCTTTTCGGACTGGAGCTGAATGCCACTTCGATGCAAAAATTTGAAGCTCTGTTGATGAGTGGTGGACCGCAGTTTCAGAAACTGATGCAGGTTGTAGCCGGACAACCAGGCTTGGACCCAGCCTTTCAAGCCGTGCTCAAAAAACTTGAATCAAAAGTTTCACCCGTGCCCTCTGTCCTAGTGAAAGAACTTTTCGAAAAAGAAAGATCAATTTATCACTGGTTGGATTACGATTTGAAAGCTTTAGGTACAGGCACTATGGCTCAAGTTCACAAAGGATCCATCCCTTCTGCCAGTGGCCCTCGAGATGTTGTCATTCGATTTCTCAAGCCGGGGATTGAGCTTCGAGTGAAAGAAGACGCCAAAATTTTGACCGAGATTGCAAAACTGATGGATCAGGACCCAAGATTTGCTCGAGCCGGATTACCAAAATTATCGCCGATCGTGCAGGACCTCAATCGAACTATCATCGATGAATTGGATTTAACGGCGACCATTTTGCGGCAAAAAATGGGAAGAGAAGCTTACAATCAAACTTTGCTATTCATTGGGAAAACCTACAAATCAGATCTCAGAATCAATGTCCCAGATGTTATTCAAGTGTCTGCTTCGTCACATCTGATGGTTCAAGAATTGGTTGACGGAAAAAATCTGAAAGCATTGTCTGAAATTTATAAAGAGAGTATCCCCGATCTCGAAAAAGTGATCGTCGAAAATCTTGGAAAGCTTTGGGTTCAAGAAGCCATTTTCAAATCTGGATTTTTTCACTCGGATTTGCATCCCGGAAATTTTCTTGTGGATGTTCAAGACCCTCGAATCCAAATCAGTATTTTGGATTTCGGAATGGGCGGAGTTTTGAGCAAGCTCTCTCAAAGCCAGGTTTTACTGACGGCGGCTGGAGTGATGTTAGCGCGAGCGGACCTGGTGGTTCGAGGCTATTGGACACTCAGTCTTAAAAATGAAAATCAAATATCAGAGCAAGAATGGAATCGTCGAGTCCAGACCCGAATGAAGTCGCAAAATCTCTCGATTGCGATGAAAGAGGATTTTAGCCAGTGGACGGTGTGGGCAATGAATCAAGGACTAAAATTTCCATACGAGTTTGTCAGCCTGAATCGAGGCTTTGTGATTCTGGAGCAAGCCCTGAAGGACGTGAAAAGTGCAGACACTCTGACTGATATTGCTCGGCGCTTAGCTCCGAAATTCGCGCGGAATGTCTATTTAGGATGGAAATCCGAAAACTTGATTTCCCATATTGAACTGGCGCGCTTAGGCTGGGAAGCCGTGGTTGAATCGCCCGGCGTTCGCAAGGTGACAGGGCTTTTGCCACTGGAAGGCTTTTTTTCAGGGCGAGCCCGATGTGGCAAAGTTTACTCGAACACGAAATCAGCCGAACTGTTTGATTTTTCAGTCGAGAATCTGCTTCAGTTCTAGAGACTCCCTTGCTACACACTGATCTGTGAAGCGAGATCTTTATTTAAATACAATTTGGAAAGCCTACCCTTCAGTTCCTCCAGGGGCTGAAATCTGCGGGCGTCTTGAGAGGCTCGATGTTCAAACGATTTCTCTCCTGGGCAAAGGCGCGTGGAAACTTTCTGAGAAATTGGATTTTCCAATTGAGATTCTCAGCCGAAATGATTGGGTCGCCTTAGCGCTCGAGTCCGGAGAGGTTCGGGGATTGACTCTTCTCGCTCCAGCTTTACAGCCGCCACTGGAGCTTGCAGCTTCTTTGGATCTACAGAAAAAATGGTTTGAATTCCTTGCTCAAGTTCGGAGCTTTTTTAAAAGCAAAGGTTTTTCAGAAGCTCAGACACCCAGTTTGGTGGATTGCCCGGGGACCGAGCCCTTCCTTGATTTATTCTCTACTGAATTTGTTCAAGGCCAAACAAAAAGAAAATTCTATCTTCCGACCAGCCCAGAATTGCATTTGAAAAAGCTTTTGGCGGCTGGAGTGGAAAATCTTTTCGAAATTCGAAGCTGCTTTCGCAACGGTGAAATTTCAAAAACACATCAGCCGGAATTTTGGATGCTCGAGTGGTATCGCAGCTTCGTTGGCCTGACTCAGATTCAGCAAGATGTTTTGCATCTGATCGAATTCTTGGGAGGTACAACCGAAGGCTTCGAGCGGAAGAGCATGGCCGAGTTGTTTTGGGACCATTTGAAATTCGAACTGACGCCGGAGACTAGCTTGAAAGAATTGAAAGACCTGGCTCGGCAGCAAGGTTTGATGATTGAGCATTATGAACTTTGGGATGATGTTTTTTATTTAATTTTCATTGAAAAGATCGAGCGGCATTTGAAATCAGATCTTCCGCTGATTGTCGAAAAATATCCGCCGTCCCAAGCGGCTTTGGCTCGTTTGACAGACGACGGGTGGGGAGCTCGCTTTGAAATTTATTGGAAAGGCTTTGAAATTGCGAATGCCTTCGATGAATTGAATGATCCAGAAATCCAAGCTCAACGTTTTGAAGCTGATCTCAAATTGAAAAAAGATTTGGGTCGTGAAGTTCCATCTCTCGATTCTGAGTTTATGCGGGCTTTGCTTTCGGGGATGCCGCCTTCGGCTGGTATTGCGCTCGGACTGGAGAGGTTGTTTATGGCTTTGAATCAAATAGACAACATTTCACTTTTGCGACCATTTGCGATTCGCTCAAACTGAAAACTATTTTGTTTTGTTGATATCGTCTTTAAGTTCTTTGCCGACTTTAAAAAAGGGCAATTTCTTTTCATCCACATTGATCACTTCGCCCGTGCGAGGATTTCGACCTTTGTAAGAATCATATTTTCGGTTCACGAAAGAGCCAAAGCCGCGAATTTCAATCCGGTCATCTTTCATCAGTGCTTCCACCATCGAATCGAAAATTGTATTAACGACGGTTTCTGCTTTTACTCTTGTGATTGCAGCTTTTTCGGCGATCAAGTTGATGAGATCTGCTTTGGTCATGGAAATTTCCCGCTAAATAGTTGATAACACTCCTAATTATACAGGTCGAAAGGCATCTGACCAGGACTTCGAAGGCTTTTGCAGCGCGCAACTTTCAGTTCAGTAACAATAAATGATAAACAGAAAATAACTCAATGAGCAGAGGCCGGACTGGGCTCGATGACAGGTCTAGTTTTCTGTTTTCTGAGAACTTTCGTGCTTAAAAGAATTTTTTGGTAGGCTTCTTCGATCGAATGAATCATTTTTTTTGTGTCAAAAAGGTTGGTCACTTTTTCAGAGGCTCGTTCACCGATATCCAAAGTCGGAAGGCCTCCGGAGAAAATTTCAATCAAGAGATGTCCCAAAGATTCGGTGTCGGCGGGTCGCAAGAGAAATCCATCTCGGCCATCTTCGAC
>JAYUCD010000132.1:0-5090 GCA_043740515.1 Bdellovibrio sp.
GCTATCATTCACTTCCAAATTGGTCAGCGCGATGCGCAGGGCTCGAACTGTGCGCGCAAATTGCTCTTGATTCATCTCAAGTGTTTGCTGAAGTTCGAGAACTTTATTTTGGTAGCTTTCGAGCTCACCATGCACTTGATCGCCTCGCCGCTTGAGATCCAGGATCACTTCATCCTTCATTCGAAGCAAAGTAACCTTTTCTGACTTTGAAAGCTCCAGTCTGTTTTCCAACTCTCGCTCACGCACTCGAATTCGCCTCAGATCATTTGACAGTCGATTCTCGAGCTCTTCAATTTTACTTTTGAGACGTCGCACATCGGATTCTTTGGCATTCAATCCGTCTTTGAAAATCTCTAATTCTGATTCGTTCACTTCTTTCAGTTCATGCTTTTGCTTTTCTAAATTCTGAACCTTGAGCGAAAGATCTTCATTTTTTTGTTTGGAAATTTCATTGGCCGAAGAAAGAATTTCAGTCTCTTTCCGCAAATTTTCAACCTCTCTCTCCAGCTGCAAGATCCGCTGCTGAGCGAGCTTCAAAGTTTCAGCTTGGATGAACGGATTCTCAAAAGGCGAACCCGCTGCCTTGCCACCACCATAGGCCACTTTGGCAACCGGACTTTGATTGTCAGGAGGCGTATTTCCGAGCGAAGAGGGCCGCGCCAAAGCCGGCGAATCGGAGGCGAGCAAAGTTCTTTCTGATTCGTCTGCCGACTGAGATGTTGCTCCCAGTTCCAGAAGTTTTTGAAATTGAGTCTTATCTGAATCCGGCGGTGTCAGCTCACTTGTGGAATTTGATGAGGTGTAATTTGAATGAATCAAAGCCGTCTTATCATCTTCGGATGAACGAAAAAGATCATCAGAAACCGATGGCTCCATCGGCTCCTTCTGTAGATCATCGATCATTTGACTGATCAATTTTTCTTTCGGCTTTTTCTTTTTGTTCTTCATACCTGAATCAACTATCGGAAAACTCAGGTCTTTTATTGAGCGGCTTTTAGCAGAACTTTAAAAATAAAGAATCTCGGCGACCCTCTACTTAAATTCGAATGACCTGCATGTACTTTTCAAGCCGTTGATCCAGTTCCTTCGGCGTCGTCTTAGCCAAAGCGCCCACACTAAAGTCCTGAATCGTGAAACTTGCCAGGGCAGTTCCCTTTAAGCAGGCCATCTTCAAATCTGCTGGCTGAGGGGCTCGCCCCAAACTTGCCAAATAACCGAAAAATCCACCTGCGAAAGTATCCCCCGCACCAGTTGGATCCACGACTTTTTCCACAGGGAAAGCTGGCAAAATAAAGTATCCACCTTCTTTGGTGTACATCACAAAGCCGTACTCTCCACGTTTGATGACCAAAGCATTTGGTCCCAATTCACAAACCTTCGGAGCTGCTTGAATCGCATTCGAAGTCCCGGTCAACATCATGGCTTCGGTTTCGTTGATCAAAACCACGTCGACCTTTTGCAAGACTTGCTTGAGGTCATTCAGCTTGGAAGTGATCCAAAAATTCATCGTGTCCATACCAACAAACAATGGTTTTCGGACTTGCTCTAGAACTTTGACTTGAAGATCAGGAGAAATATTCGCCAAGAAAACAAATTGAGAATCTTTGTAGTGCTCAGGCAAAATTGGATCGAATTTTTCAAACACATTCAGCTCGGTAGCCTTCGTGATCGCTTCATTCATTGTGCCTTTATAAGATCCCGCCCAGTGAAAGGTTTTGCCTTTTTGCACGGTCATGCCTGATACGTCCACATTGCGAGACTTGAGCAAATGAAAATCTTCTTCGGTGTAATCTTCGCCGACGACTCCGACGACTCGAACCTTCGCAAAGAGGGATGCCGCCAAAGAGAAATAATTTGCCGATCCACCAATCGCTCTGTCCACTTTGCCAGTGGGAGTTTCAATCGAATCATATGCGAGACTGCCGACAACTAAGATTTCAGACACAGAAAATCCTTTCAAGTTCGTGCAAAGCTAGCGTCTGGAGACACCGCTTGCAGCGTTTTATCTTTCGAGTAAAGAGAACCTATTTTGGAATTGGAAATATCCATCGTTCGAGGCTTATCGGCAAACTCAGAAGTCAATTGCCCGCAAGCAGCAAAAATATCTCGACCCATCGTGCGACGGAGCAAAACGTGAGATCCCAATCGAATCAACTCATTCTGAAATTTTTCAACTTGCTCATCGAGCGGACGCTCATAGCCTGAACCTGGATGTTCATTGAAAGGAATGATATTGATTTTACAAGGCACATTTCGAGTCAACTGATGCAGCTCCCGAGCATGCTCGAGCTGATCCGTAATTCCTTTGAGCAAAACATATTCGAAGGTCACTTTGTCGCCAGTTTCTCGGGCATAGGTCTGACAAGCAGCTAAAAGTTCTTTGATCGGAAATCGCTTGTTGATGGGCATGACCTGCGAGCGGATTTCATCATTGCTCGCATTCAAACTAACAGCCAAGCGGACTTTGTTGGCGGCGATTCTCCACATCTCAGGCACCAATCCCGAAGTGGAAACCGTGACTCGGCGGCGAGAGACATTCATTCCCCATGGATCGTGCAGAATTTCAATCGCTTTGAAAACTTCATCAGGATTATCGAGGGGCTCGCCCATTCCCATAAATACAATATTGGAAATTCGCTGGTCATCTTTCAAGAGATCATTGGCGCGCATAAACTGGCCAACAATTTCTGAAGCTTTCAGCCGACGTTTTAATTTTTGCTTTCCGGTGAAGCAAAATTTGCAGGCCATATTGCAGCCCACTTCGCTCGAAATACACAAGGTCAGGCGATCATCCGAGGGAATCAGAACCGCTTCGACGGAATTTCCATCTCCAACATCAAATAAAAATTTTTGTGTTCCATCCACAGAAATCAAATGGCTCAGAACCTGAGGTAAGTTGAAATCAATCAAGCCCACCAGCTCTTCACGAAAAGCTTTTGACAGATTCGACATCTGTTCAAGATCTGTGATGCGCCTTTCGTAAACCCATTTGAAAATTTGCTGAGCTCTGAATTGCTCTTTGCCAAGACCTTTGAGAAATGTTCGCAAGTCTTCTTGAGACATACCGAAAAAATTCTTGGAACCCGCTTCCGTGCTGACCAATTCGCTAGCTTGATTGCTGCCGAGATTGTTCTCGTAGGCTGAAAATTGCGGAGTGAATTCAGTTTTTTGCATGCGGCATAGGTAGCACAAGTCGACTGCTAGCTCCAGCTCTTTCCATGCACCTTGTTAATATTCTAAAACACTGAATTGACATAGAAATTCAACACATTCGAAAGACTCTCAAGTCTTGGCAAAGCGACACCACTTGAGTTGGCCGCTGCTTTGCTAAAGCTCTTTAGAGAGGTGTTAAAATGGGGAAAAAAACGAATTTTGCAATTTTAGGTTTAGGAGTTCTGGCCATCTTTTTAGCTGCGGACTTTGCGAGCGCCGGCCCCTTGGATGGAGTTGAAATGCTCAATGTTTCCTACAATGGAAGCGGATGTCCACAAGGCTCAGTTACGACCGCCTTTTCTTCAAACGCCAGTGAGTTCAGTATATTATACAGCGCTTTGACAACCAATGTGGGTGGCAACACCGGACACAGCACTGACAGTCGAGGCTGCGAAGTGCAAATTCGACTGAAATCCCCCTTCGGTTACAAAGTTCAAGTCGATAGCGCTGATTTTCGAGGTTTTGTTGCCTTGGACGGTGGAGTTGTTGCCGAACACACGGTGAATCATCAGGTGGGCTCTAATCGTTTGGCTTCCTATGGTTTTGGCGCGCAAATATTTCAGGGGCCGGTTCAGCAAAATTATCTGATTCGCTCAAGACACCCAAATCTCAAGCTGCCTCGTCTGCTCCAATGTTTGCCGCTCACCCGAGAAACAAATTTGACTGTGAGAACCAATGTGAAAATCACTGGCGGCGAGCCTTCCAGATTGGGCATGCTCACGGTCGACTCGGCCGATGGACGCATCGAGCAGAAGTATGTTCTCTCATTGAAAAAGTGTCTGTAAATTTTTGAAAAGAAATCTTTAGCCAGTAAATTCTTAGAAGCTATTCCAAATTTTCAATGTAGTTTTTTAGATCAGAGGTTGTGCAGGGAATGCATCCGACTTGCGCAACCACCACTCCAGCTGCAAAATTTGCGAGCATGCAAGCTTCGGTGATCGACAGACCTGACACAATACCCAATGTCAGCGCGGCGATGACGGTATCACCCGCTCCGGTCACATCAAAAACCTGACGCGCGAAAGTTGGGACTTGGACCATTTTATCTCCGGAAAAAATGATCATTCCGTCTTTTCCCAAAGTCATGACGACTTCTTTTGCGCCGGTCTTGGCTTGCACGGCTCGGCCTAAATCGATTAATTTTTTCGGATCGTCACGAAGCTCATCGTAATCCAATCCTGAAAGTGCGATCGACTCGGTGAAATTTGGTTTGACCAAATCAACCCCAGCATAAAATTCGCCAGAATTTGTTTGATGTGGATCTACAAAAACTTTTTTATTTTCAGCTTTGGCGATTTTGACCGTTTCTTGAATCACATGCCGACTGATCACGCCTTTGCCATAATCTTCGATGACAACGGCATCAACAGAAGGCATCAGCTGCTTCACCTTCGCCAAAATTTTAGCTTGAGTGTCTTCTGAGACGGCTTTTCGAATTTCACGATCGACGCGAACCAAATGGTGATGCTTGGCCATGATGCGAGTCTTACGAGTGGTTGGGCGGCTGTTGTCGACAACCCAATGTGAAGTGCTGATGCCGTGCTGGTGAAAAAGTTTCGCCAGAAGATCGGCTCCTGAATCCGAGCCAACAACTGAAATCAAGATGGGCTCACCGCCTAGGCTCTTTATGTTTTGAGCCACATTGGCAGCTAGGCCTAAGCGAATGTCTTCGCCTTCCACATCCAAAATTGGAACGGGAGCTTCGGGACTCAGTCTGCGGACTTCGCCGAGAATGTACTCGTCCACGCCGACATCCCCCAAAACCAAGATCTTTCGACCCTGAAGCTTGGGAATTTGTTCAATGATTTTCTTTTTTTCTGAAGGTCCTGCGGTTGCCACCGGAATTGAATTCACTTTTGACATGGGATCACTTAAAC
>JAYUCD010000133.1:0-12785 GCA_043740515.1 Bdellovibrio sp.
GCCGGATTCGACGGCGTTGATCGAAACAAATTCCGCTTTGAATTCGCTAGCGAGCGCTTTGGCCAGAGTGGTTTTTCCTGTTCCTGGCGGCCCCCAAAAAATCAGACTGGGTAGATACCCGGAGGTGATATAGCGCTCGATCTGCTGAAGGACTTTGAATTGCCCCAAAAGATCTTTTCGATCTTTGGGACGCAATCTTTCAGCGAGCGGGGTTCCGGGTAAATTTTCAGGGGTCTGACTTGAAAAAAGGTCCACGGGGAGGACACTAGTGTCCTCGGCTCGAGGATTCAAGTCCCGAGCAGGAGGTCAAGGCTGTGCGATTTTATTGAATTTTGGTAAATTGCACGGCCACGGGAGCCTCAGAGACCACGGGAAATGAATTTCCATCCGTGTCCGTTTGAACGCCAACCATTCGGACCACTCCGGTCATGTAAGCATTGGTTACCTTCGGATCAATTTTCAAGCCTCCGCAGCGAATGGAGCAGGCGATATTCCGTTCTGCGCTATCACCAGCGGGAATAACCCTGCTGGTGGTTCCCAGTGTTGCGTCCAAGTCAGCTGCGCTGAGAATGCAGGAACTGTCCACTCCACCTTGAAGAAATCCGCTTCGCAAAATCACTTGAATGTAACCGATCGTAAAATCTTTTGAGCCAAACCAACTGAATTTGAATCTTGTAAATTCGTAGGAAGGAGTTGCCACAGAGGGAGTACCTGCTCCTCCGCTTTTACATGAATTGACGGGTATGGGGAGTGCATTTGCTGTCGATGGTGCAACAACCAGTTTTAACTCACCATCTGATAAATTGGGCTGACAACTGAGATTGGCTAAAGCTAGGAGCGCTAAAAATAAAATAGCTATGAAATTGCTCATCTAGAAGTTCCCTCCCGTTTTTCCACCGGAAATGGATTGACTGTCGGCTTGGCCTAAGATCCGAGGCGTGACGAAAATCAGAAGTTCATTTTTTTCGTGGCTGTTATTTCGATTCTTGAAGAGCCAGCCGAAAATTGGAATGTCTCCCACGAATGGAACTTTTGTTTCGCCTTGAGATTCGTCGGACTGATAAATTCCGCCGATCACTGCCGTCTGACCATTGCGAACCATGACTTTCGTTTTGGCGGTTCTTGTGTTGATCGGTCTGGCCGAAGTCTGCTGATCGACCACCGCACCTAAGAATTCGCGGTTTACATCGACCGCCATAATCACCGCGGCATCATTGGTGATTTGAGGAGTGACCTGCAAGCGAAGCTTCACCGCTCTGTAATCGACAGAATTGGTTACAATCCCGCCACTGACAGTCTGCTTTAAAAGAGGAATCTCAGTGGTCTGATTGATTTCTGCTGGCTCGTTATGCAATGTCACAATCCGAGGAGACGAGAGAACCTTCACCGCATTTTGAGATTCAAACAACGCAAGATTGGCATCCAAATTTCCGAGGACATCGAGCACTCCCAAATGAAATTGAAGATTTCCGACGGCCGTTCCTAATTGTGGAGTGACGGCGAGAGAGGTGGATCCGATGATTTTTTTTCCGCCGCTTGCCATTCCTAAGGTTCCTGGCTGACCCGAAGCCTGCCAGTTGACTCCGATTTGACGTTGAAAACTGTCGCCGGCTTCAACGATTTTCCCTTCGATCAAAACTTGCGGAGGCGGAACATCCACACTGGCAACAAGTTTTGCAACTCGCTCAATATTTTCGTCTAAATCTGAAATAACAATCGCGCTGGTTCGCGGATCTCCAACCACCTTGCCTCGATCGCTGAGAAAAGGAGTAACCTGCTTCACCAGATCATCAATTTTTGCATAGCTGACTGAGAGCATTCGGACCTTGAGTGCGACAGTTGCTTTTTTAGCGTTGCTCATTTTGATGGAATCATCTTCTTCTGTTTTGATATCGGCATATGGCGCGACACGAAGAATGCTGCCCGCTCGTGTGTAGCCCAGCTTTTTGGCTTTCATGATGACCACAAAGGCTTGATCCCAAGGCACTTGGCGGAGTTTCAAGCTGATCGTACCTTTGACGTCATCAGAAAGCACGAGATTGATTCCACTTTCTGTGCTGATCAACTTAAAGACCTCACGAACATCCATCTCGGAAACTTCGATGGAAATTTTCTTTCCGTAAAACTGGCTATTTCCAGAGAGAAACTCCTCAAGCGAATGACTGGATAAAATTTGGCTTGCAGCCGGATTTTCTTGCGCATTGAGGTCGCCCGCTGAGCCTGATGAAGCAGATTTCAAAACTGTATTTGATAATTGGTCTCCACTTTGAATAACCAAGAGTGAATTTCCCTCGGCCTGCACAGTTGGGTCTGGAACATTGGCTCGCAGCTGGACCACCACCCGAGTCGTGCTCGAACCCTTGTCCTGATAGGCGTCCAAGGATCCGATTCCACCTTGCATATCTTTGGTGTTAAACGGCCGCTTCAAACGAGCCGGCAAATCGGCATTGGCAATCTCGATCACGAATTGATTGGTGTCGGGATTTTTCCGAGTTTCAAAAGTTAGCGGCTGATCAGCTTCGATCACGACACTTCCGCCGTTATCGTTCGCTTTGTATTTTATATTTTTGATTTGGGCCATGCGTCCTGAAGGCGCAATCGGCTCAGGAGGCGGCGTTGTTTCGACAATTGGCGGTGGCGCTGTTTCAGTTGGCAATTCGATCGGTGGTGGCTCGACGGGAGTTTCAACCACGGGCTTCGGAATTTCTTCAGCAATCGGTGGTGAACTCGGACCTGGGGCCGCCGAATCTTTTTCGAATTGGGAGAACTCATCCTTCGCATCTAATGCGCCTGGAGCTTCTGGTGTCGCTGCTGCTTGCTTGCCTTCTGATTGGTTCAGCTCGTCTTCAATTGTTTTTTCACTGCTTGGTGCTTCGGTTTTTGCGGTTGCTGCTGGCTTTGCAGGCTCGGTGCCGTTGTCAAAGTCGGCAAAGTCTTTGTCCGTCGCCGCTGCCGGTTTGTCTCCGCCTTCGGTTGTGGTGGCGCAGCGAATGCTTGTGAAAGCAAAAATGGAAATGAGTAAAAGCCTTAAGAATCCGTTCATTCGGCCTCTCCTATCATCGAGTTAAAGTTAAAATACGAGTGCTTGCTGTCTGCGTTCCATTGTCACCCACCGCGGGCTCAACGACGACAATTTCACCCTCTCGAATGATCGCGACAAATCCATTGTTGCGGCCGATTCGAGTTTGCCTTTGAATCATATACAATTTTCCGTTTGGATCTTTCACCATAGCTTTTGGGTTTCGAATTTCCCACATGATGCCGACGACCTTAAGCTGAGTGACATCAAATTGCTGAAGGGGATCGCCTGGCTTGGCGGACTCATCGTTGGTTCGAACCTCTGGAGCCGCAGCCGTCTGCGACTGTCCGTAGGGCCGAAAGGGATCCCGTCGTCCCGTGGGATCATAACTATAACCTTCGGGATTTTGAAAAATAGGAAGTGATTCAGGACGCGATTCTTCAGCCTGAGTGGGCGGAGGAAGATCACTTGCCTGAGGAGTGCCGACGGCCGGAGTTACGCTGGCAGTGGGAGTCGCGGGAGAGGCGGCCCCCGGAAGAAGTTGATCACTTGGTTCTTTGAATGGCTTTCTGACCGCTGGAATTGCTGGATTTCCAGTTTGAGATCGGGCGCGACCCAAGACCGAAGTGCTTAACCAAAGGCTAAGAACGATTCCCACAGCAAAAAACACTAATCCTAAGAATTTTGAAAAGGCTTTGATCATTTTTTTGGCTCCTGACCTACAGCCGCTGCGGCCTGAAGACCAAGAAATCTATAACTGACAACCTGGCCATCAAAAATCAATCGGCCCGACGATTGACGATTGCTCGAGCTTGGAGTTGAAATCGTAAAATTATTTGCCTTCATGATTCGCTCAGTGCTGGCCAAATAATAGAGAAACAGTGTGATCTCCGAAAAACTACCTTCCAAAGTAATTTTGAGAGGAATCTCTTCGTAAAAATCTTTATTTCGAACCGGGCGTGGCTCTTTGGATTTGATCGAGACACCTGAGGCGCGAGAAACCATGTCTACGACTCGGATGATATCTGCCATCTGAATTTCTGTTGGCAAAGCTTGTGAAATGGTTTTGAACTGCTGGCTTAAAGCTCCGACGTTGCTTCGGACTTTCTCGACTTCCATCAAGGCCGCGTCTGATTCTTTGGCTTTTTTCTCTTCTTCTTTGGCTTGAACATCCATCGCTGCAATCTGTGTCACGATTCCAGATCCATCATCATACATCCCCGTAAAATA
Organism: Bdellovibrio sp.; assembly: GCA_043740515.1. Classification (GTDB taxonomy): domain Bacteria; phylum Bdellovibrionota; class Bdellovibrionia; order Bdellovibrionales; family Bdellovibrionaceae; genus 21-14-0-10-47-8. The sequence continues at coordinate 4,250 of JAYUCD010000133.1, forward strand.
ATAGAGCCCGCCCAGGACAGCACCAAAGATCAAGGCTTTGGCTAAGGACAGTGAAGCGAGGCGGAAGAAAATTTTTCCCATTATTTTTTCACCCCGCCCACAGGCTTATCGATGAGGCACTGGATATCAAAACGTTTAAGATTTCCTTTTTCGGTCGGCACATCTTCAGACTTGATCAAATTGACATCTTTTAAGAAAACGCTTTTCCCCAAATTTTCCATAAATAAAGTCAAATCAGAATCGGTCGTGGTTTGACCAATCACTGCAAATTTTCCTTCGAGAATTTCGATTCGGTTCAGCCACACTTTATTGGGAATATCTTTTTGCACATTGTCTAAAATCTTTACTTCGAGAAGTCTTTCTTTTTGAAGTCCTTCGACGATATCAATTTGCTTTCGCAGGCGTGCCTGATCTTCGGAAAAGTGCTTGATCTCATCAACCGCAGTTTTTGCCTTGGCATTTTTTTCTTTCAGTGAATTAAACAATGTAGTTTTTGAATTGAGCTGACTGTTCAATTCTGGGAGTTTTTGACTTTCGTAGGCCTTCATGGCGATGGGAATCAGAAGCAAAATGAAAAGTCGAATGGCCCCATCTCGCTTGATGTTTTCCGAGTCCATGGGAATGCTATCGTCTATGGAGGCACCCATTGTCGCCGTTCGAGCCGCCATAGTCTGAGCAAGATTGATTCGAATCAATTGTCACCTGCTTGTCTCAGACCAAGTCCAAGTGCGACCGAGGCGAAGGGAGAAATTTGCTTTAAATAAGCATCTGAAAAGTTTTTGCCGGCTTTAATCCGGAGAAAAGGATTCAATTTTTCAACGGTGACTTGAGTGGCTTTAGAAACTTGTTCCATGAGTCCTGGAGTTTGCGAAGCACCGCCCGTGATAAAACATCGGTTGAAACTGGCTCCGCTGTTGCTTCCCATAAAAAAGTCAAAACTGTTTCGGATTTCTTCGGTCACGATGTCATTTGTTGCGGCAATGATCGAGTGGACCTCATCGGGCGCGGCACCTTTTGAGACGGCACTCATTTTCAAGGATTCGGCCTCGGGGATTGAAACTCCCATTTCCTTGCTGATTTCGTTGGTGAAGTTGAAGCCACCCATAGCTACGTCTCGAGAAAAGATCACTTCGCCAGCCGAGACGACTACAAAGTTCGTCACGCTCGAGCCGATGTTGATCAGTCCAATCGTATCACGGGTCTTGCCGTAATTTGACTCGTAGACATTGGCCAAAGAAAAACCACTGACGTCTAATATTTTTAGTTCAAGGCCTGCGCCTTCAACGGCGCTTCGATATTGAGCCACCAGCTCATGTTGAGCCGCAATCAGCAAGAGATCCATCGTCTCAGATTGTCCTTGAGAATCAATCACATGATAAGCCAAGCTGATTGAATTGATATCGAAGGGAAGATATTGCTCAGCTTCCCATTGGATTTGATCTGCAATCATTTTTTTTTCAATGCGAGGAATAGTGATCTTTTTAACGATGACAGCTGTTCCCCACATGCCTGTGGCAATTTGTTTGCGTTTGGAATTGACTTCGAAAGCAAGTCTTTGAATCGCTTGAGAAATAGCGCCCGTGTTGCTGATCTCTCCGCCGCTCAGAGAATTTGCAGGAGTTGGCACAAAACCAAAAGAAAGCATCTGCACGCTGTTACGTGAAATATCGAGCTCAGCCATTTTTATCGAACTCGTCCCGATATCGAGTCCGAGTAATTTTTTTGATTTAAATAACATTGAAAATGACACCCCAGCTGCCAAGTTTCATTCTGCGAGACTCGACTTTCGATGTCAAACGAGGGACTGGACTTCACTGAAGTTCAGGAATGAACAAGCCTAAATACCAGCTCGCGATTTCATGTCCGCCGAAAAGATAAACGACAGCACCAAAGGCTAGGTAGGGTCCAAAAGGAATCACAGTTTTCATTCCGCCTCGATCACGAAGCGCGATCACTCCGCCACCAACAGCACCAATCAAACTGGAGGTCACAATCACAAAGGGAACAGCTTTCCATCCAATCACCGCACCTATCCAAGCAAGCAATTTGATGTCACCGCCGCCCATTCCCTCTTCTTTGCGAATGAGAAAATAAAAATAGGCAATGGCCCAAAGAAATCCTCCTCCGAGAAAAACTCCGAGCAAAGAATCTAAAAAACTGCGCTCTGGATTGATGAGAGCCCCGAAAAGGCCAATCACAATTCCCGACAAAGTGAAAATATCTGGCAAAATAAAATGATCGATATCGATAAAGCTTGCTATGATCACGGCAAAAAGAAAAATCAAAACTTCGATGAGATACCACTGCCAACCAATAAAATGAAAAGCGAGTGCAAAGCTCAATCCCATGATCAACTCGACCAAAGGATAACGCCAAGAGATTGCAGTTTTGCAGTCACGACATTTCCCGCGAAGCAAAATCCAGGAAAGCAAAGGGATATTATCATACCACTTGATCTGAGCTTTGCATTGTGGACAGTGGCTGCGGGGGCGCACGATGCTTTCGCCCTTTGGCAATCGGAGAATAATCACGTTAGCAAAGCTTCCCAATAAATTTCCGTAGAGAAAAAGCACAAAATAAATGAGTGTCGGGGGCAATGCCATGATTTCAGACAAGGTCTTTTCTCCTAAAGATAAAAATAGCTAAGCTGTAGGTCAGCAATATCCAACCCAAGGCGTGAACTGTCGACCAAAGAAGGTGCTCATGCGAGATTCCGTTTTCAAGAAAATAGACACTTCGCCAATTGAACTGATAAAGATTTGGACAGAACCAGTGCAGAGCTTGGGCGAGCCTTGTGTAAAAAACAATTTTGAATCTCTGACCAAAAAATTCGACTTCCTGGATCCAATTTCCAATGAGGAAAACTCCTAAGCCCAGAAAAAACGCCAGCGCCGGACGCAAAAATGTCGCGGCAAAAAAGCAAAGCGAAAACACCATGGCGACTTCCAAAAAAGTTCCGTAACATACAGTCGCGAAGGCACTCAATGAGTAAGTAAATCCGAGCAGAGTCCAGAGGCAGGCCGCGAGCAGAATTTGAATCACGGCGATTAAGCCAAGAATCGACAGATATTTTCCGCTGAGAAACTGAGCTCGAGAGACAGGCCTTGCCAAAACGAGCAAACAGGTTTGTCGATCTGTTTCCTTGTGCAACCAATTTGCTGATAAAATTAAACTTGTCATCAATGTGCTCAGTTGGATTGCAGCCCATCCAAAGTGCGCCAAAATGCGCTGCTGCTCATTGAAAGACAAAGATCCTAAGACCACGCTCAAACCGAAGAGCAGCACCGCTACAAAAAATCCAATCCACACTGTCCGATCGCGGATAAACTCGAGAATGGAAAGTTTCACTAATGTCCAAAGGGTCATTGAGATTCTCCCAGCTTCAATCGCATCTCGTGAAACGACTCTTCAACACCTTTGTTTTTTGCAAAATCTTTGAGCGCCCCTTGAAAGACCAAGCGACCCTGATCGATAACGACGAGATCGTCACAGAGCTCATCCATATCACCCAGCAAATGACTGGAGAAAAAAAGCGTCGTCCCTTTTTTCTTTTCTTCTTGCATGATTTTTTTGATCAGAATCCGGCCGTCTGGGTCCAGCCCTGACATCGGCTCGTCTAAAATCAGAAATTCTGGCTCTCTCAAAAGTGCCTGAGCCAAACCAATTCGTTGAAGCATGCCTTTTGAAAAACTTCTGAGAGAGCGATTCGCAACGTTTTTCAAATTTACTTTGTGCAAGATATTCTCGGCAGCTGAATTAAATCCTGCTCCTCCACCTGTCAGATCCCAATGAAATTTGAGAAACTGATTGGCCGTCAGGAAATCATAATAATAGGGCCTCTCTGGCAAATAGCCTAATTTCTTTTTCGACTGTGAATTCAAAATTCCTTGATTAAAAAAGTTAACACTTCCCGAGTCGGCAAAAACAAATCCTAGCGCGCACTTCAATGTTGTGGTTTTTCCCGCTCCGTTGACTCCAACGAATCCGGTGGTGTGACCACTTTCAATTTCAAAGCTGAGATTCTTCAAGACCTGATTTGGTTTTTCGAAGAGATTCGATCGGAAAGTCTTGTTGAGATCTTTTACTTTCAACATGAATCGATTCTCGCTGGAGCTCATTGAGATTGAAGACCTAACTCTTTAACCATTTCTTTCACCGGCTCATATTGCCGCTGAGTCGCTGTTGCCAGAGCCTGTGCCCCGATCGTTCCAAGAACCTCCGGAGAAGCCTTGAGCTTTTCAAAAGCATCTATCAGTGCGACCATGAGGTTGTGGGTGACCTTTGGATATTGATCGTAGAAATCTTGACGAACACAGAAGGGGTCATTTGGGATTGGTTCGCTCACCCAGAGAACCGATACCAATTTGTCAGGACGGATTTTCTTGAAATGAGCTTGGCTCGAGTATTTCACATAAGCATTTTGCAAACCCTTTTTATCGTCTGCAAAAACAGCTATGACGTCGACATCACCCTTGTCTAGAAGTTCTACCGAAGCAGAATGAGATCCAGAAAACTGACTTTTACCAAAATTGATTTTTTTCTTTTTAAAGAGAACCTGAGGATACAAATAACCCGATGTTGATTTCTCATCAACAAAAGCAACTTTTTTTCCCTGCAACATTTCAAGATTTTTAATCTTCGAGTCAGCCCTAGTTAGGACTACCGAGTAATAAAACGGATCCGTCCAAACCTTTTTCAGCAAAACCTTGGCTCCTGCTTCTTTTTCTGCGGCCACGTAAGACATCGCGGTAAAAAATGCGAAGTCTACTTTTTTATTTTTCATTGCTTCGACAAGTCCTGAGTAATTTTTGGAAATGTAAACCTTTACCGGCAAATGCAGCTCGTCTTGCAGGGCCTTGGCGATTTCGAAGGAACCTTTCTTTACCGTCTCGATATCTCCTCCGGGCAAAAACCCGATGGTGATGGTCGACGGAGTTGATTCCGATGCAGATGAATTCGAGGCAGAGAGGACAAAGGCCACTAAAACTAAACTAATTTTAAAAAAAGTTTTCATGAGTTGTGAGCCTCGAAACTGGATTGAAGTGGAAGGGCAGAAACATCAAATTCTTTTTGCCTTGAATTTTTCAACGCAAGCACGAAAGCCTCCGCTGCATCACTTTCAGTTAAACATGGAATGCTGTAATCGGTGCAGGCTCTTCGAATGTCGAAGCTTGCCTCAATCGAAGTGCGTCCATAGGTGGTATTGATGACAAAACCGACTTCGCCTGAGCGGATTCTGTCGACACAATGAGGGCGACCTTCATGAACTTTTCTGAGCGCCAGTGATTCGAGGCCATTCTCATTGAAATACTTTGCCGTTCCTGCTGTTGCAGAAATGCTGTAACCCATGGTTTGCAATTCTTTAGCGAGAACAAGCATTTCTTTTTTATCCTTATCTCTCAATGAGAAAAAAACTTCACCTTGATCTGGCAATCGCATATGACTTGAAACAAAAGCTTTCATCAAGGCTTCGGAATAATTTCGACCTCGTCCCATGCTTTCACCAGTCGATTTCATCTCCGGTCCTAGAATTGAATCTGCTTCGGGAAATTTTTTGAAAGGGAACACAACACCTTTTACAGAGACGGTGGAAACCTTTCGCCAATCTAAATTTTCAAGCCGCAGCTCGGAACGCTTTTTTCCTAACATTGCCATCACTCCCAAGTCGACCAAGGGAATTCCCGCCGCTTTGACAATAAATGGTACGGAACGAGAGCTGCGAGGATTGGCTTCGAGAATGTATACTTCGTCTTTCAGCACCGCCAATTGCAGATTCAAGTGGCCAATCACGTTGATTCGATCCGCTAATTTTTGACTGAGCTCTTGAATTTTATCACAAGTGGAATCTTTCAATCGCTGAGGCGGCAGCACTCCCATGCTGTCTCCCGAATGAACACCCGCTGCTTCGATGTGCTCAATCACTCCACCGATCAATGACCAGTCGACGCCTCTGACGAGATCGACATCGACTTCGAGAGCACCTTCCAAAAATTGATCGATTAAACACAATCGATCGGAACCGATAAATTCTTTGTGTCGTTCAAAGTAAGATTGCAGCTCGACTTGATTCTCGATGACTTCCATTCTTCTTCCACCGAGCACGTAGCTGGGCCGACAGATCACGGGGAATTGAATTTTTTGAATGTGCTCAAGCGCCTCTTTGAAACTTCCGACCATGGCAGAACGTGGAACTTGAATTTGAATCTCTCGGCAGATTTGACTGAAGAGTCCTCTGTCTTCCGCCATATCGATTGTCTCTAAACTGGAGCCAAGAATAGGAAATCCTGCTTCCACCAGTCCATGCGCAAGATTTATCGGAGTCTGTCCGCCAAGCTGAGTGACAACGCCGAAGGGCTTCACCCACTTCAGAATTTCCTTGATGCTCTCCAGAGTCAAAGACTCAAAAATCAGAACATCTGAAGTATCATAGTCTGTTGAAACTGTTTCAGGATTCGAGTTAATCATCACGACCGGGTGACCCGCTTTTTGAAAAGCTTTGACCCCGCGAACGCAACTGTAATCAAACTCGATTCCCTGGCCGATTCGATTCGGTCCGCTCCCGATGATGACCACTGGTCTTTGAACTTGGCATTGAGCCGAAGCTTGCGGCCAATAGCTGGAATAAAAATAGGGAGTGCTTGAGGCAAACTCACCAGCACAGGTGTCAACTTGTTGGAACTGAGGAGAAATTTGAAACTGATCTCTCAGTTGTTCAATGGTTTTGAGATTTTCCTTCGTAGCTTGAGCAATCAAAGCATCCGAAAATCCTTTTCGTTTGGCCTGCAAGAGCAACTGCTTTTTATCATTTAGGTCTGACTTCTGCCACTGGGATGCAAGTTCTTTTTCAAAATCCGTCAGCTGCTCCATCTGCTCCAGAAAATACGGAGTAATCTGAGTCAGCCGAAAAAGCTCTTCGACCGATTGCCCGTCTCGCAGCGCTTGAAAAATATGAAAAATCCGCTGGCTGTTCGGGTAAGAAATTTTATCCATCACGGCTGTCATCTGTGGAAAACCCAGTGGAGAAAATTCCAAGGCCAGCGCTGCCTTCATCAAGGACTCTTGCAAAGTACGCCCAATGCTCATCACTTCGCCGACGCTTTTCATTTGTGTGGTCAGAAGATCTTTGGCGCCGGCAAACTTTTCGAAGGCAAAGCGAGGTATTTTTGTGACGACATAATCCAGGGCTGGCTCGTAGCAAGTCGGAGTGACTTTGGTGATATCATTTTGCAGCTCATCCAAAGTGTAGCCAATCGCCAGTAAGGCAGCGATCTTGGCGATCGGAAATCCTGTGGCCTTGCTCGCAAGCGCCGATGAGCGACTGACTCGAGGATTCATTTCGATAACCACCCGTTCGCCGGTGCTTGGATGAGTCGCAAATTGAACGTTAGCTCCGCCGGTTTGCACTCCCACTTCATTTAAAATTTTGCAAGCTTCGTCTCGCATCGCTTGGTACTGCTGATCGGTGAGTGTTTGCTGAGGTGCCACCGTGATCGAATCTCCGGTGTGAACCCCACAAGGATCGAAATTTTCAATGCTACAGATGACGACGAAGGTTCCGGCGCGATCTCGCATGACTTCCAGTTCAAATTCTTTCCAACCAAGAATGCTTTCCTCGACAAGAACTTCGGAAGTTGGCGACTCTCGCAAAGCCGTCACGATCATGTTCTGGTATTCTTCAGGCGAGTAAGCAATGCCCCCGCCTCCACCGCCCAAAGTGTAATTCGGTCGAAGGATCAGAGGAAATCCGAGCTCGTCTGCGACCTTCAAACTTTGTTCAAAATTTTTGACCATCTGGCTGCGCGGATATTTGGCGCCAATTTTATCGAGAATGTTGCGAAAGAGCTCACGATCTTCTGCCGCTTTGATCACTTTGGGATCTGCGCCCAGTAATTTCACATTGTATTTTTCTAAAATTCCGGCGGCATGCAGGGCCAGGGCTAAATTCAATGCGGTTTGACCGCCCAAAGTGGGAATCACCGCATCCGGCTTTTCTTTTTCAATTATTTTTTCTAAAAATGGAACAGTCAAAGGCTCGACATAAACTCGAGTGGCAATTTCGGGATCGGTCATGATAGTGGCCGGATTGGAATTCACTAAAATGACTTCGAGGCCTTCTTTCATGAGAGCTTTACAGGCTTGAGTGCCCGAGTAATCAAATTCGCAAGCTTGACCGATCACAATTGGGCCGGCACCTATGATCAGAACTTTTTCAATTCCATGAGATCTCGGCAAAAATTACCCCAGTCGACTTTCGTCAGAATAAATCATGTCAATTTTCACGTGTCGGTATCTTTCAAACTTGTAGCGCATCTTCAAAAGTTTCAACATCATGTCTTCAGGATTCAAGTCCGCATCTTTGCGATGTTTTTTGACTTCGCCTAGGACGTATTTTTTGGCATCCAGTGGATGGAAACAAAATCCTTTGGTAAAAAACCAACTGTCACCCACTGGGATCAAGCGTGCTTCAAAAATTTCTTCTTCGTTGAAACCAAAAGTCCACGCAGATTGCTGAGCAATGATTTTTTTATTTTGCAGC
>JAYUCD010000134.1:0-3715 GCA_043740515.1 Bdellovibrio sp.
GTGATTTGCCTCAGCATCTGCAGATGATTTTTCAAGATCCTTACTCTTCAATCAATCCGAGGAAGAGAATTTTCGACATCATCGCTGAGCCCTTGAAAATTCGCCGCGAAGGATCGTCTGAAATTTCACGGCTGGTTTCCGAGACTTCCGAGTTGGTGGGGTTGCGGCCAGAGATTTTACGAAGCTATCCCCATATGCTCAGCGGTGGTCAAAGACAGAGAGTTGGTATTGCACGAGCTCTCGTGACAAATCCCAAATTGATTGTTTGCGACGAGCCTGTGTCGGCATTGGATGTTTCCGTGCAAGCTCAGGTGCTCAATTTGCTGTTAGATCTTCAACAGAAGAAAAATTTAAGCTATTTATTTATTTCTCATGATCTGGGAGTGGTCCGCTTTCTTGCCCATCGAGTGGCTGTGATGTATCTCGGTGAAATTGTCGAGACGGCGAGCCGCGATGATATTTTTAAGAATCCTTTACATCCTTACACTCAACTATTGCTTCAGAGCACGCCCAGCTTGAAACACAAAATAGAAGCTGAGATCACAAAAGCGGTTGATTTGCCGTCGCCATTGAATCCACCCAAGGGATGCTCCTTTCATACACGGTGCCTTCATCAAACAGAAATTTGTCACCGAGAGAAGCCTAACCTGAGGAAGCTCAATTCTTCTTTGGTGGCTTGTCATCATGCCGAGCAAATTGCACAAGAAATTGGAAATGCAGAATGACTTTTGAATATGCCGTTGTCGGTGCGGGAATCGTTGGCCTAGCGACAGCTTTGCAGATTCGGCAAAAATTTCCGCAGGCGCGAATTCTGATTTTGGACAAGGAAATCTTACCGGCCCTTCATCAATCGGGGCACAACAGTGGAGTCCTTCATTCAGGGATTTACTACAAACCTGGGAGCCTCAAAGCGCAGCTTTCCCGGCGGGGATTGCAGTTGATGGTGGATTTCTGCCGAGACAACTCGGTCGAATTTGAGATCTGCGGAAAGATGATTGTGGCATTAAATGAAAATGAAATTCCTCGTTTGAAAGATTTGGCAGATCGTGCCGAAAAAAACCAGCTGAATCAAGTTCGCTGGTTGGATGCTCAAGGAGTCCGGAGCTATGAGCCCTCCGTCCAATGCAAGGCAGGATTGTGGGTACCAGAAACCGGCATCGTCGATTATGCCTCGGTATGCCGAAAAATGGTTCAGCTGTTAGAGAACCAGAATGTTCAATTTCAATTTGGCTGTGAAATTTTCAATTCCAACTCAAACGAGAAATCGGATGAAATTATTCTGCAGACAGGAAAGGGCGAGTTTCAAGCCAAAAAGGTCATTTTCTGTGGGGGACTGCAGTCAGATCGCCTTGCAAGAAGTTCTTTTGGCAAACAAGCTTTGGATTTACGAATCATTCCTTTTCGCGGCGAGTACTATAAAATTAAAAAAGACCAAGAATCGATTGTCAAAAATTTGGTTTATCCAGTTCCCAATCCAGAGCTTCCTTTTCTCGGAGTGCATCTCACCCGCATGATTCAGGGTGGACTGGAAGCCGGACCCAACGCTGTTTTGTCCCTGAAGAGAGAATGCTATGGATCCTATGGTTTTAATTGGGCCGACAGCCTGGAAACACTCACTTGGCCAGGCTTTTATAAATTGGCATGGAAGTATTTAGGAGTGGGAGCTGAGGAAATTCTGCGAACGATCAGTCGTCATCAGTTTGCAAAAGCAGTTCAGAAAATGGTTCCAGATTTAAAAGAAGAAAATTTGGAGTTCGCTTTCGCCGGAGTCAGAGCACAAGCCGTCAGCCGACAAGGAGCTTTGATGGATGATTTCGTGATCCTTCGAAAAGGAAACCGTATTCATGTTTGCAATGCACCTTCGCCCGCAGCAACTGCCAGTCTGGCTATCGGTGAACATCTGGTAAAATCTCTCTAGTTCAAATCCTTTCAAAGACAAAAGTCCAGTCGCAACTTGGCGGTCCAGGCTCTCGCAAACTTGCTAAATTTCCTGGAGCTTGAGAAAATCAAAGCCTGAGCTGGAGTAAACAATGAATGCGTTAAAAAAAGTCGAACAGACTCGAACCTCTTCAGATTTTGCAAAATTTCTTCATGACAAAGCGACCTGGGTCCGTCAGCAAACTTTAGAAATTCATAAGCTGGCGCCTGAAACTCGAGTCGCTTCCAGCTTATCTCCAGTGGAAATTTTTTCAGCCCTTTATTACGGTGAAGTCGCCAGCTACAAGCCTTCCATTCCATTTTGGGAAGGTCGAGACCGAGTGGTGATCAGCAAAGGACATGGATCGCTTTCGATGTATCCAATTTTAGCTGACTTAGGATTTTTTGAAATGTCTGAACTTAAAAAGGTTTGTACCAAAGGATCTTTTCTCGGGGGAATTCCAGATCCGATCATTCCGGGATATGAAACCGTGAATGGATCACTCGGGCATGGTGTCGGAGTTGGCTGTGGAATGGCGACTGCGCTTAAGACTCTAGGAAAAAACAACAAGGTGTTTGTGATCACTGGGGACGGTGAGCTCCATGAGGGAAGTATTTGGGAAGGGCTGATGTTTGCTTCTCATCATCAATTAGACAATTTGAATTTGATCGTCGATCACAACAAAAAGTGCATGCTTGGTGAGACGAAAAATATTTTAGGCTTAGGTCCCTTGATCGATAAATTCAAAGCTTTCGGTCTGCTTGTTGAAGTGGTGGATGGACATGATGTGATGGCTTGCCAAGCAGCACTCTTGAAAATGAAGAATTTGAATACGGGAAAGCCGAAAGCCTTGATTGCCGAAACGGTCAAAGGCAAGGGTGCTCCGCAGCTTGAAAGCAATCCAATGTGCCATGTGACTGGCTTGAAGGCCGTGGAAGTCGACGAAATTTTAAAAAGGAATAGCTAATGTCAGCAAGTCAGTTGCCACTCAAAAAGACAATGCGTGATTCCATCTTGAATGAAATTCTTGCCCAAATGGACCGCGGCGAAAAAGTTTTTCTCTTGTCGGCTGATTTCGGGGCACCAGCCTTGGATGCAATTCGAGAGAAGCATCCCAAACAATTTATTAATGTCGGAATCGCTGAGCAAAATCTGATCAATGTAGCGACCGGCTTGGCCCTCGAGGGTTTTGTTGTTTACGCCTATGCGATTGCGCCCTTCATCACTATGCGCTGCTGCGAGCAGATTCGAGTGAACTTGGCAATTTTGTCTCAGGTCCGCCCGATGAACGTGAATTTGATCGGAGTGGGAGCTGGATTTTCCTACGAGGTTTCGGGGCCGACTCATCATTGTTTAGAAGATCTCTCCATCATGCGAACTTTTCCGAATGTGGACGTGATTTCGCCGAGCGATTGGACAACCGCCACAGCGTTAGCAAAGTATTGTTTCGAAAACAAACGTCCCAAATATTTGCGTTTTGACTCCAAACCTCTTCCGCAAATCCATTCACAAATTTCAGAAATGGATTTGCAGCGAGGCTTCGTCGAAATTTCGCAAGGTAAAGATGTTTGTTTGATTTCAACAGGCTTTATGACTCATAAAGCTCAAGAAGTGTGTCAAAACTTGAAGGCGGAGGGATTAACAGTTGGCCATATCGATTTTTTTATGTTGAAAAGCTTCAATGAAAAAGAACTTTGTGCCAAGCTTTCCCAATACAAAAAAATTATCAGTCTGGAAGAAGGCTTTGTCACAAAAGGCGGAGTCGATTCAATTTTGAGCGAACTGATACTGAGAAAT
>JAYUCD010000135.1:0-7091 GCA_043740515.1 Bdellovibrio sp.
AGAGCATTGTAATCGAGACTTTTGAATTCTTTGGCGTAATCGAATTCTTGTCCCATCGGATTTGATTTTGTCGAGTGCTGATGCAAAATATCAACTTTCAATTGTTTTGGCCACCAGTCCTTAATCGCTGTTTCGCCTCCACTTGTCGATTTGTTATGAAATGGGCATTTGGGTTGTTCGTTGCTCGTACTCATGCTGATCTCCTTGTTTAATTTTATTTAAAAATTGTTGTTAAACATCATCTCTAGCCCGCATTGAGGATGGCCTTATAAGATAAGTTTTCGTTCAACGCTGATATCTTCAGCCAATGAATGCTATTTGTAAACTTTAAAAAAATACATAACATGATAGTTTAAAGCTATAATTGAAGGATTGTTTTGCATCCAAAATTCTCAATGATTCCCAGCTGAAAACGTTAGCAAGTTCTTAACGCTTCGAGACCTTGGTAAGTGTGCGGCCAACAGCCGAAGGTCTTGTTACCTGAGTGCAATGTAACTAAAGTTGCGTTTCAAGTTTGATTCAGCTCAAATAAAAAAGGAACTAAACCAGGAGTATTTGAGATGAAAGTAATTTCGTTATTGTTGATTTTGAGTGTCGTCACAGCAAAGGCCCAAGAGGCTGTGGTTGATGTCAGTTTGCGGCCAGCAGGATCATTCAAAGGAAAAACCACAGAAGTCAAAGGCACCGCAGTTCAAAAAGGTGATCGAGTTGAGGCTTCAAATATTTCGGTGAATCTGGCAAGCTTGAAAACTGGAATTAGCCTCCGAGATGAGCACACCAAAAAGCACCTGGAAACTGAAAAATATCCGGAAGCACTGCTTGTCTCTGCAACTGGTCAAGGTGGCAAAGGTGAGGGTTTGATTCGAATTCGTGGCATCGAAAAAAAAGTAAGTGGAACTTACAAAATTGAAGGATCTAATTTGGTTGCCGAATTTCCAATTAAATTTTCAGACTTCAATATTAAGGGCATCAAATACATGGGTGTCGGAGTTGATGACAACGGAGTGATTCACATCAACGTGCCTGTCCGTAAATAATTGCCCTGATTTTTATTCAATTCTCAGCTGAATCAACAGCTGAATCAATAATGGTAGCCAGCGGTCATCGACCATAAAGTTGATGCCTTGGTTGCCAAAGTTCCAATACTTTGCCGAACTTCCCACTGATCATTCAAAAATATTTTCATATCAACTGCGCCGCCAAGATTAGCGGTTGCGCCTGATGAAACAGATAAATCCGGGTTGCCGTTGTTTGGCCAAGTGAGATTTCTCAGTAGAAAAATTGGACCGGCGGAGAGAGTAACTGTTGAATTCAATCGATAGGCAATTCGCGCTGAGGCCTGAGCCCCAAACCAGCTGAGATGAGATTTTTGGTAAGAAATGACCGTTTGACTGCCGCCACCATTCGCTTGCCCGTACATCAAAGCTGCGTCGATCAGTCGGCCCCAGCGCAAACTTGTGAAGCGCTCTTGAGAAAATCCGAAACCAATACCCAGAAATTGCGCAAAATCTTGGGTGGCTTGAATTCCATCATCCAAGCTCATTTTTTCAACCCAAGTCGTATATGAAATGACAAAGTTTCGGTTTTCTCTCAGGGATTTTTTCGATTGGCCGGTTTTCGGCACGTCTTCAGCCTGACTGAGGGAAGTAAAGAAAAACAAATTTGCAAAGCCAACCAGCGCTACCAATAAAAAAATCCGCTTACAACGAAACATGAATTTGTCCTTGTAAATACCAAACGTCATCGGACACGGCCTGATCAGAAAACGCCCGGCCATTGACGATCTCGCCTCGAAGCTCTAACCGTGGAAGTGGAAAAGCCAAGACACCCACGGACCAGCGCCAAATATCAGGCTCAGAAGGTTTGAAGTCCTTGTTGTATCTTTCAATTGTTGTTTTGAGATTATAACCGCGAGTCAGCGAGATCAAAGATTGAAGCAGATTGTAGCTGCCGCGAGTTTTGGCCACGCCTTGAAGATCATCTTGAATCAGTCCGTACTCTGCCATAACTGCGGAACCTTGAGCGACCGCCTGTCGGTAATGAACCGCAGCCATATTTTTTTCCAAAGTGTCGCTTTTGCCAGAGTAAAGCGAAAAACCAAGCCGTTTTTTCTCTCCGACTTCAAGCTCACTTTGTGTTGAAAATCCTTTTTGCCGATATTGAGGATCGTCATAAGGATTCCCAACAAAACCATTGATTGCAAAATCCCACGTGTCTTCAATTTTCTGCAAGACCACTCCGTGAGACTGAGCCATTCCGCTGGGCTCATTCAAAGTATAGCGAAATCCCTGAGGCTTTCTCTGAAAGGATTCATGGTCGATGTTTCGAAGTCCAAAAACTTTTTCCAACAATCCCACGTAAAGCCAGTAGCTCTTAACAACTTCGGTGCGAAAAAAATATTCGCGAGCGAGAAAGCGCATTTTATTCTCACCCGCTTGAACCACATCACCGAAAGTAAGAACTCCAACATAATTTGAATCCGGATCGCTGACAGTGACTCCTGCATCGACCTGCATCCGATAAAAACGCTGAGTTTGAGACGAGCTTTGGTAATTCCGAATCAGATTTACGTCTCGATATTTGACATGAGGCCGAAGCCAAGCGGGCATCTGAATTGTGCCCAGGAATCCCGACTGAGCCGCAATGTCTTCATCCGTCATCGAGCGAGGATAGATTGCACGCGAAGCAATTTCAGCAGACCAAAGCGCTCGCCCGTAATCATTGAGCGGACCACTTCCCTGACCATTGTAATGGCAAGTCAAACACGAGGCATATCCAAATCCAATGAACTCAGGATAAGCTGACGCCATTTTTGGAAAAAATAAAGTGATGCCTAAAATAAAAAAACCAGCTGATGAAAGTTTCACTCAGCCGATCTTTGCAAAGGGACTTGCTAGTATCAAGGAACTTTAGAAGATTTTAAAAAAAAGGCTCCCAGTCAAAATTGACCACCTAATTATTTTTTGCGCCTGCAGCGATCCAATCCATAACTGCGTTCGTCTCAACAGTTGAAAGTGGAGGGCCACCCTTAGGCATACTGCCGCTTATCATATCTTTTTTGATGTCTAATATAGTTTGAGACAAAGAAATGACGTTGTAATTTGATAGGTCAGGTATTCCAGGTCGTGCCACAGAGTGACATCCAACGCACTTCGGTTGGAAAATGTTGGCCTGAAGGCTGGCAAAAGTTGGAGTCAAAGTTGGAAGTCCCGCTTGTGGAGGATTCGTTACCGGAGGAGGACCAGAAGTAGGAGGTGCCCCTCCTGGAGTTGCAGATGGAGGCAGCACGCCATTGCTGATCCAAGTTCGAATGACCAATTTGTCAGCTGCGCCCAAGGGACCTGCCTTAGGCATTCGGTTGGCTTCGATACTTTGCAAAAGAGGTGAAGTGTCGGGACTGCCTGGAATCACCAGGCCGCTTTGGGTGAGGTGATTTACATCTGTGAGGTTGAAGACATTCAAGGGGCCTGCGTTTTGCGAGTGGCAGCTTGTGCAATTGTTGGCGAGGATCTGAAGAGCTTGATTTTGCACTTCCAGTGGATTTGTTAAGTTAACAGGACCGCCTGAGCTCAAACTCGATTGATCGTTGATCCCCTTCATACTCACCGGCATGCCAGCTCCGCAGGCTGTTAGTAAGTGGATCATAATGAGACCGAAAAATATTTTTGTGTTTTGCATACCAAACTAATAAGCAAAAGCGTTGCCATTTTTTGCATCGCCAAATTAAATTCAAATTAGTTGAGCGCGAAGGCTTGTCGAAATCTCAGACGTTGTCTAAACAGCAATCAAATTTCAAAAAAACCTGCTGTTTGAAGCTTTTTAAAATTCCAATTTTGAGACGGAAAAACTACAAATACTGGGCCAGTCTAGGCGCAAGAAAATCAATAAATTTTCGGATTTTTTGCGGCGTTTCTTTTTGCTGCGGCAATAAAATTTGCACGGAACTGCTTTCCAGATTCCATTCTTTGAAAACCTGAACAAGTCGTCCATCAGAAATGAAATCTCTCGCCAAAAAAGCCGGAAGAACTGTCAGTCCCGAACCTAGCACGGCCATTTGTCTCAAGGTGAAAAAGTTATTGCTTGAAAACTGAGTAGCGAGTTTGAGATGTCGAACTTCTTTTCCTTTCGAAAGCTTCAGAGAGCACTTTTTTAATTCGAGAGCGGAGAAGGCCAAGAAAGAGACGCTTTCCAGATCTTCCGGCTTGTTTAAATTTCCACATCGGTTCAAGAGATCGGGGCTCATCACAAAAATGAGCTCAACCGTGCCGATTTTTTTTCGAATCATTGTGCTGTCTTTGGCCTTGCCGATTCGAATGGCCACATCCACTCCTTCTTTCACCAGGTCGACATATTGATTGCTCGATAAAACTGCGATTTGGATTTTTGGAAACAGAGTCATAAACTCATGACATATTTTTCCGATCAATTCCGTGCCGATGTCTTCGGAAACTGTCAGGCGCAGACCACCTGAAATTTCATCTCCTTCGGCGGATAGTTGTTCGACTGTGTTATTCAACTCAATCAACAGAGGTCCGGCTCGTTGAAACAATTCTTTGCCATTTTGAGTCAGTTGAAATTGCCGAGTCGTGCGATAAATCAACTGGACTCCTAAGGCTTTCTCCAAGGCAGCAATGCTTCGACTGACTCGTGATTTGGGTTGTTTCAAAATCAAAGCAGCTTTTGAAAAGCTTCCTGCTTTGACCACCTCTCGAAAAACTTGAAGCTTATTGAGATCGGCAACGAATGACACGGGACCTCCCGCAATTGTTCTACCAGTGAAACACTGAATTCTAAATATGTCTACTTTTAGAACAGTGGAAACCGTGAGATCCTTCCACCTTGAACTGACTGATGATCAGTCACCACCAACAGGAGTCCAACCATGATTTTAAAGTCTCTGTTTACCAGCCTTGCACTGACCGTGATGATTTCCTCGCTCGCAAATGCGGAAGTGAAATACGCACCCTCTAGTTATCAAATTGATCCGATGCACTCGAAAATTGGTTTTGAAATTCCCCACTTGGTTATTTCAACTGTCGAAGGAAAATTTACGAAATATGATGGCACCGTCGAGCTAGCAGACAAATTTGAAAAATCCAAAGTGAATGTTGTGGTCGACATGAACTCGATCGATACAAGCGTGCAAAAAAGAGACGATCATTTGAAAAGCCCTGATTTTTTTGACGCGGCAAAGTTTCCAAACATGAAATTTGAGAGCACTGGATTAACCGGAACGCCTGATAATTTCAAAATGACTGGAAATCTTACCATCAAGGGCGTCACCAAAAAAGTCGTGCTGGATGGAAAATATCTCGGCTCCGTGAAGGATGGATATGGACAAGATAAAACAGCATTTCAAGCAAAAACAAAAATCAGCCGCAAAGATTTCGGTTTGACCTGGAATAAAATGGTCGAAGCGGGTCCGACAGTGGGCGATGAGGTCACAATTGATTTGCGAATCCAAGCTGCAAAAGTTGTAGCTAAAAAATAAATTTTCAGAAATTTCAAAGGAGATGGCGATCTCGTTTTCTGAAAACATCAGCAATGGAGTTTTTATATGAGCAGCCATTTTCCTAAATCTCGGATGCCGACGCTCTTCTTCGGGCACGGCACTCCGATGAATGCGATCCGAAAAAATATCTTCACTCAATTCTTGAATCAAAAAGGTGCTGAGC
This sequence comes from Bdellovibrio sp., assembly GCA_043740515.1. Taxonomy (GTDB): domain Bacteria; phylum Bdellovibrionota; class Bdellovibrionia; order Bdellovibrionales; family Bdellovibrionaceae; genus 21-14-0-10-47-8. Next base: position 5,676 of record JAYUCD010000135.1, read on the forward strand.
TCCCTTGGCCCAAAGCAATACTTATGATCTCAGCTCACTGGGAAACCATGGGCATCAAAGTTCTCAGACGAGAACGTCCTGAGACAATTCATGATTTCGGCGGCTTCCCCAAGGAGCTTTTCGCCATTCAGTATCCGGCGGTGGGTTCGCTGGAAGTCGCAGACAAAGTGCAAGAGCTCATGAGGGCCCACGAGGTTGAGGCCAGCGCAAGCTGGGGTTTGGACCATGGAACCTGGTCCGTGCTGACTCATCTTTATCCCAAAGCAGACGTGCCAGTTCTGCAGTTGAGTTTAAATCGTAATTTAAAAATGCCAGATCACATTCGCATCGCTCAAGACCTTAGAGCACTTCGCGACCAAGGCGTTCTCATTGTCGGCAGCGGCAATATCACTCACAATTTGCGTCAGGTCGATTGGAGTGAGGCGCCGAAACCCATGGGCTGGGCCGTTGAATTCGACGAACTCATTAAGCAAGCCCTGATCGAAAAAGATGTTGGAGCTTTGACTGCGCAAAACAGCAAAGACCATTCGCTGTGGCAGCAAGCATTGCCAAGCTTAGAGCATTATCTTCCTCTGTTGTATATTGTCGGAGTCAGTGATTCTCAAGATCAACTGAGTTTTCCACACGAAGAAATGCAAATGGGCTCTCTATCCATGCGAGCGGTTCAATACAGTTAAGGAGAAGTTTATGCTTCAGTTACGAAAATCAGACGAGCGCGGATTGGCAGATCATGGTTGGTTAAAATCAAGACATACCTTTTCCTTTGCCGATTATTACAATCCCAAACACATGGGCTTTAAATCTTTGCGAGTGATCAACGAAGATCGAATTGATGGAGGCACCGGCTTCGGAACCCATCCCCACCGAGATATGGAAATCATCTCTTATGTGGTCAAAGGCGGACTAGTGCATCAAGACTCGATGGGAACTAAAGCCGTTATCCTTCCAGGCGAAGTACAGCGCATGAGCGCCGGCAATGGCATTGCCCACTCTGAAAAAAATCAGCTGGCAGATTTAGAAACTCATTTTTTCCAAATCTGGATTCTTCCCAATCAAACGGGCGGAACTCCTGGCTACGGCCAAAAATCTTTTGAAAAAGAATTGAACGAAAAAAAGTTGGTTTTGGTTATCTCTCAAGACGGGAGAGAAGGTTCTTTGCAGATCAAACAAGATGCAGACTTGTACATTTCGCGTTTACCAAAGTCTGAGACTCTCGATTTTAAAATCCGTCAACAGCGCGGAGTTTGGATTCAAGTTCTCAAAGGCAAGCTGACTGTTAACGGTCAGGAAATATCAAGTGGAGATGCGGTTTCTCTACCTTCGCCCAACCACATTCCGGTGGCTGGAGCATGGAGCAGGGCGTGCCGGTGGATCGCATCGAGCGCCGCGCCGACCACATGCTGAAGCAGGTCAACG
>JAYUCD010000136.1:0-5381 GCA_043740515.1 Bdellovibrio sp.
CAATCAAGTCATTGAGGTCATGCCACTCGAGATTGAGCGACAAGACTCCGGAGTTTAAGCGACTCATATCCAAAAGATTTTCGATGACCCGATTCAATCGATCTCCCGCCGCCTGCAAACTTTCAGCAACTTCTTTCACAAAGGCTGGCTTGCTGGCCATTTCATCCTCATTCAAAGCTGAGGCTGCGCCTAAAATGGCCGTCAGTGGAGTCCGCATTTCGTGAGAAATTGAGTTCAATAAAGTTTGATGCAGCTCTTCTGAATCCTCCAATCGCTGCGCTTCGCTCAAAAGGAACTTGAAGTTTACAATTATTTATCAAATTGGCTCAATGTTGCGATTCGAGAAATGGCTCTCAGGCGAGACTTCAGTGCAGAGCCAATCTGGATTCAAGAAAAATTGGTTCGCAAAGTCTCTTTGAAAGACATTGAAGTTTCTTTGCAATTTTTAATTGAGCAGGGATTTCTGGTGCGCGGAGAAGCTCAGTGATTGATTCCACTCCGAGAGATCAGAGAAATCTTCTCGGCCATACTTTTCTAATACTCAATGGCAATGGCAGTTTCGCAAGTGTCGACACCATCACGATTCGCTTTGACGGAAATTTAAATCTCGTCACTTCACAAAATTTAGATTTGGATATGCAAGCCATCGTCACCGCATTGAACGGAGCTGTCAGCAACAGTGATATCAAACTGAAAGCAGAAGCCGTCGGCGGTTCGTTTTGACAAACTGAGTTTACTAATTAACTCTTAAAATAGCTTTCATCTCCGGATGCAAGCGGCAGTAATAGTGATATTCTAATTTCTTTTTGAAGACTTTTTGAAATTTCTCATCGGGCTGAATGAGTTTGGAATCAAAAGAAGATTTTGCCGTCACCGTGTGAGGCACCAAATCCTGGTTCACCCAGATGACTTTGTCGCCCCGATTGATTTCAAGCACTGCAGGCTCAAATTTCATATTTTGAATCTGCACCCTGTGAGTAACCGGTTTGGAGTTTGCCCACACCGGGCAAACTCCAATACCTGAGCTAACAGACAAGAAAAGGATAAAACGAATCAGCGAATTTTTTCGCTTTTTCATTTTCATTATTTATTCAAAGTTTCTTGCATGTGCTTTGCGTGCTCGAGATGAGCTGCAATGGCTGGGCGAGTTTTTTCCAGTAATTCTTTGAGCTCAGCATTCTTTGCACTGGGAATCAAAGTTGAATCAATCGCACTCAATACTTGCTCATGATAGGCCACTTCGTGATCTGTATAGGCTTTATCGAATTCTTTGCCTTTCAATTTTTTCAGATTCGCCAAGTTTTCATCAGCACCCTTCATCAAGGATTTGCTGGTGTCATTATCAGCTGGTGTCACTTGAAGTTTGCCTGCAAGCGCTGTTGCTTTTCCGTTCACAGACATATGATCCGTGATCATCTGCTGAGCAAATTCTTTCACTTCTTTATTCTTTGATTTTGACTTGGCTAGTTTTCCAGCGTCGATGTCAATTTTGTTTGCGGTCACAACGATGTGAGCAATCTGTGGATCGCTTGGCCCTGCTGCCGCAGCTGCTGCGCCTGCAGCTGGAGCTTCGGCAAAGGCGAGACTTGATAAACAGAGAACTGTTGAGAGCGATAAAATTTTAACATTGAACATAGCGGATCCTCCTAGAAGCGGTTATAATTGGAACCAATGTGATTTCATTTTTGATGATTGCGCAAATGAAATTTTGATTAGCACAATTGCCAATCTGACAAAAATTATTTTATCTGTATTACTTTTATGTTCAATGACAGTTCAATGGCAGGGATTCGTTGCTGAGTTCGGAAGTTCAAAGTTTTCAGATGAAATGGGCTTCCAACCGCGCGAGAGCAGCTGATTGTAAGCCGGTTGCGGGGTGCTCGGCGAAGTTTCCGAATCGAAATAAAACGAATTGCTTCCCCCGTCTTGACCGCAAAGTGGATCCGCCGGAGCAGTGAGTGTTCCCTCAGGCAACTGCCTCCACATTGCGACCAGAGCGATGTGCATTCGAGGTCCTTGAAAATAATCCACGGAGATCGGCAGCCGCGTCTCTGCGCTCATCGAGATCAGACTGCTCGCACATCCGAAGCGTGCAGAATGCGCTCCATCGTTCCGAATCAAAGTCATTTTTTCGTCAGAAGTTTTATGCACCTCGAGAATCGTTCCGTCATCGGATAGCAAGGCCAATTGATATTTTCCCACTGGATCACGCGAAGAAAGTTTCAAAATCGTCTCCATATGCAATCCGAAATACTCGATCAGAAGTTCTCCATGGTCTTTTCGAATGAGAGAATTATCTTGAGTCATGAATCCGTCGGTAAATTTTCTGGTCGGAACATTCAGCTGCGATAAATAAACAGTCTGCGCCGATTTGGTACCAAAATTTATATAATCACTGACCTGAGTAAAAGAAACACCGCTTGGAACTTGGTCCGGCCGGTACGTCAGACTGCCGACAAGCCCGCCGTTGAGAGTCGCGTTGCCTGAACTGAGCGGATCACAAATAATTTGAGCAGAAGGCGGAGTCAGCCCCATCGCATTAGTCTTTGTGCTGGCTTGACCGAGATCCTGAACCGAAATTTTGGAGCAATTTTGAAAAGCGATGCTGGATAAAAACATAAAAAAAATCCACTGTGTCGCTTTCTTCCGAGTCGCAATTTGAGACAGTAATTTCACCTGACCCCCCCACCTTCTGAAGTCGACGAGGATTGGATTTCGCCTGTTTAGTTCGTCGAAGCCTTGATAGACCGACCAAACTTCCGACGGTTTGGATCGAGGTTCTCGTTCTTCTTTTAGTAGGGATCGGGTATTTTGTCAGTCGCGTGAGCCGAAGGCTTTCAAATGAGAGCTGAATCTGCGTGGGAACTTTTTTCAGATTCACTGCCATCTCTCGAATTGATATTTTACTTTGAACCAATGCCTCGATCTGATATTGCACTGGGTGTTTGAATTCAATTGTGATAGAAGATTTCTAAGGCTGATGGAGCTGGGTCAATTCAAAAGAGCTCAATGAGCTCTTTTTCAAAGCTAACTGACTTTCACAAAGATTTAGAAATTAGATTCCTCTCGCTGGTCACGCCGTCAATGCGAAGATGGTAGTTGATTTGGGTTTTGACTGAATTTAAAATGAATCCGTCTCTGAAAACCTTGGCAACCAGGGTCTCGACTCGGTCTGGCTTTTCAACCCCACTCATTTCAATATTAAGTTTGCAGCTTTTCATGATTGTTTTTTTGCTCTCGTCTTTATCGACCGTGAGAGAACCGTTGACCTCAAGATTCGAAAAATCAAGTGCTGATGCTTTTGCATAGACTTTGAAAGTGCCGATGAAACAATTAATGAGAGCTTGCAGAAAGAGATCTTCTGGTGAGAAGCCTCCGCCCATACCTTTGAATTGGGTAGGTATGGCACAAACGGCTTCGAGCTCGCCCGAATGAATTTGCCATGCTTTTTCAAAATCGCCACTTGCCAAAGCTTTCGATTCGAAAACGATTGCAGAATTATCCATTTTTCACCTCGCAATAAGGACTGTCAGAGCAGTCGTTAGATTTTTTTCTTCGTGGCAACAGAGGACGAATGCTTGCAAAAAGTGAGTAGCCCACTTCCAGTCCCTGGTTCACTATTTTTATTTTGGCCAGGCTTGCAAGCTTTCGGTAGCGAGGAAGTCGCTCCCAAATTTCGATGAAGGCTTGCACCCGAGTCGCGAGCGACCCGTCAGGTTTTCGCACATGCATGATCTTGTGGACCTGGAAAGGATCGAGGCCTTCTGATTTGGCATCGAATTCAGCGCTACAGATGTCGATAAATTCGATGCGCTCAGCGCCCACCTGCTTTTGATAGTGTACAATCTCTCGGCTGCAGAGAATGCACAATCCGTCGTAATAAACTTTTAATTTGTTTTCCTTTTTCATATTGTTCATATTAGTATGAACAATATGAAAAGTAAAGCAAAAACAATTCCACTTCAAAATCTGTCCATGTCCATCGGCAACTTTATCCGTTATTGGGGCTTTCGCCGCATTCACGGTGCCCTCTGGACCCAGTTGTATCTTTCTAAGACAGCTTTGAGTTGCACCGAGCTCAGCCAACGCCTGGGCCTTTCCAAAGCCTTGGTCAGCCCTGCCCTTGACGAGTTGTCGAAATACAAGCTTATCAGGCTTGCCCCCAGTCCCAATGAAAAGACAAAGCTTTACGTCGCCTCTGAAGACATCAACGAAGTGATTCAACATATCCTCAAAACCCGAGAGGCCGCAATGCTGAAAAAAATCACAGACGATTTTTCGAACTTGAGCTCGGTCAGCGAGAAAGATGCAAATCTTGACAGGGAAAAACTAAAATCTTTGGGGGAAATGATCTTTGGCGCGAACCTGATGCTTGAAATGTTCATCAGTCAAAAAGATCTTCTGAAATTACCGACGGAGCTTGACCTATGAACCTTATTCTCATTTTAGGAAATCAATTGTTTCATCCCGAACAGTTTGCTGAGCTTGGCATCAGCAAAACAAAAAGCATTTTTTTTATGCGTGAAGATCGGGATCTCGCCAGTTACTTTAAATTTCACAAGCATAAAATCATCTTCTTTTTTTCAGCCATGCGAGCCTACCGAGATGAACTGAAGAAAAATGGCTACCAGGTGATTTATCATCACTATGGTGATGACAAACTGAGCTTTGAGAAATCACTGACTCGAGCCGTGAAAGATCAAGCGATTCAAAAAGCCTTTTGCTTTGAAATCGAAGATAAATTTTTTGAAACTCGAATTCATGATTTTTTTAAAACCCAAAAGCTCGAATTACAAACCTGGCCAAGTCCCATGTTTCTAACCACCCGAGTGGAATTCCAATCTTACCTCAGCACTCACCGTAGACCCTTTATGAAAACATTCTATGAAAGTCAGCGCAAACGCTTAGACATTTTGATGGATGGAAAAAAGCCTGTGGGCGGAGCCTGGAGCTTCGACGTTGAAAACCGCTTGGCTTTGCCAAAAAACCACACGCCTCCCGAGCTGGCAGAAATAAAATTCTCGGATGAAGTCAAAGAAGTCATTAAACTCGTGGACCGAGAATTTTCCGATCATCCGGGCGCCGGAAAAGATTTCTGGCTCCCCGTCGATCGCAAAGGAGCTAAACTTTGGCTTAAGACTTTTTTGAAAGAGCGACTGATCAACTTCGGCCCCTATGAAGACGCGATTCCTCCGAACTCTGAATTTCTCTATCACTCGGTTCTGACTCCCTTTCTGAACAGCGGATTGCTCACACCGAAGGAAGTGATTGAGGAGACCATTCAGTTTAGCAAAAAACAGGCGATTCCCCTGATCTCGCTCGAGGGATTTGTTCGCCAAATCATTGGATGGCGTGAATTCATCCGCGGAATTTATCAAAAT
>JAYUCD010000137.1:0-8884 GCA_043740515.1 Bdellovibrio sp.
TTGGCGAAAGTCACAGGTAAATTTCATTAATAGCGACAACTGCTCCTTACAAACATCAGCTTTGCCCCCAAAAATATCTCCAGTGATGTTGTGAGGTGCCCAGATTATCAAAGATTTATTGTCGATCTATTATCTAAAATCACAAGGTTAGACAAAAATGGAGAAACTGGAATTTTGAAAGACTGAAGAACCCGTCTCTTATCCATCGCTTGAAAGCCCATCTAAAAATGAGACATGGCTCTTAGATTGCTTTAATTAGCTTCGGGGATACTTTCACGTCACTTTGGGGGAATTAATGAAAACCAGTTCAGATCAAATTAAAACATGGGGTCCTTCGTGGCTTAGCTGGAAAAGCATCACGTCAGCCGTCGTTGGAACAGCCGTTGTCACCTTGTCTGGACAAGGGGCTGAGGCAAGAACGACAACGACAAGCACCACCACCACAATGCCGATTGTTACGACGACAACGGTGCCATCAGTGCCAGTTTCCTCGACGCCAAATGTTTCTAGACTGAGCTCAACTGTTTCTGCAAATCCGCTCAGCGCGGGACAACTGCAAACAGTTAAAGCCGTGTTCGGCTCATCGACGAATCTTTCAAATTTAATTGTGGAAATTCGAATTTACAACTCAGCTAATACGCTGATTGCTAGCCAAAATTATTCAAACATCGGTATCGCAGCTGGTGGATCGATCGCTTTGCAATATGCTTTTCAATCTTCATCAAGCCTTCCAGCGGGAAATTATAATATTCAGCTCGGAGTTTGGAGTGGAGATTGGGTCCTCTCCTATCTCTATGAGACAGTGAGTCCGTTTTCTGTCATTTCGGGTGGTTCAGTAGCAACAACTCCAACGACGCAAGTCTCTTCAGTTCCAGCTGCGCTTTTACCTAGTTACATTTCAGTCCAAGATAACGGGAACAACTTTTTACAAACGGGCACTGGCTCTTCGACCGCTTGGGTGAATGACGGAATTTGGGGCGCAGGCAATCTCGTTCCAGGAACTTACACTGGTATCAACGGTCAAACCTACGAACAAGCCAATGGGGTGAGTCCAAATTTAGGTCCCAACGGCGAAATCGCATGGCGCTCAACTTGGAAATGGCCGTCAGGAACAACTGAAGTGAAATCTTACCCAAGCGCCATCAATGGAAATAAGCCTGGCTGTTCGAACACTTGGATCACTCCTTGTGGAAACAATGTGAAATTGCCTGATGGCTCTTTCTCTCAGGTTTATCCATCGGGCCCCACTCCAAATACTTTCTTTCCATTGCAGTTACCAGTGCCGCCTGTGTATTCGTCATTTAACTATGAACACAACTCGACGCCAACAGGCAGTGGGCACTTGTCTTATGATATTTGGCTTCAGAATACTCCAGTCCAACAACATGGATGGAATGCTGCCAATGAAATCACTCACGAAATCATGATCCCATTAAATTATTGGGGGAACTACGGGGCTCATCAAGGTGGGCGAAATCCAGGTTGGTATTCGCATGATGCGACGATTGCTGGATATCTCTTCCACGTTTATTATGTGGCTAAAGGAACCGGTCCGTTTCCATGGAATTTCATTGTGTTCGAGCCTGACAGCGCAACAGCTATCGCTCCAGGAACATTGGATCTCTCGGAGTTCATCAACTACGTAGCTGCACAAGGCTGGGCTGCGGGAAACGAATACCTAGTAAGCACAGAGCTCGGTATCGAGGAAGTCGATGGCACTGGAGATCTGACAGTGTTTAATTATCGCGTCTGGAAATAATTGTTTCGAGTTCGTAACCTGAACAAAATTCGATTTTCTGAAGTGGGCGCGCAAAGCGCCCTTTTCTTTGTCCTCGTGGCATTTTACTGTGAAGTTTTAAAGACCATGCCGCAAGTGCGCTACCAAATATGGGTAGGCACCTTTTTGCGGCGAGGGCTAAAGCCCCCTAAGTTAATAAAACATGGACATCTTCAGTACGGATATCTGTCGCTGGGTTGTTTGATGCGTGGCTTTGGTGGCTGTAGTTTTTTAAATTTTCTAAATTTAATTTCATGATTGAAACTTGAACGGAAATTAGCTGCAAATCGATTATTCGTCCAATGCATGGTTGGCATTTACCTATTCGCAAAATGAAACGTCGAAAAGAATGAAATTTTTACTTCGAAGGCTCGATTCGGTAACTCTTCGGAAGATTCGGTGGATGATAATTCACAGCTGGATGATTCAATCGATCGATCACACTTTGATGAAGAATTGAATTTTCAGGTATGCAGCGAGGGCGACCCGCGCTGATCTCCCATTCTTTTTTCACCGCCTCGCCTTCGCGCACTTCATGTTGCTTGGGCAGGTATTCCGGAATCCACCACCAATCGTGCAGGGAGCGGTGGATAGGTGCGAAAGAATCCATGGGAACGTCGATAAAAATTTGTTCTTTGCTTTTTTCGTCGATTTGCAAGCCGGCCACTTGGGCTTCATCCATCATCCACTTTAAGGAAATATTTGAAAGTCCCGACTGACGGCGTGGGTAGCCTCCACCGATATCGGAGTGAACTCCAGTGAACCAAACTTGCTTGAGATCTTGGCCGTCGGTGCATTCGTGCCAAAGATTTGGACGGAAATAGCAGCGCCGTTCATCGATGGCAACGGCCTGTCGACCTATATGAATCTCTGGATTGCCGTTTGTAAATGCAAGCGCCAAAGGATCATAAACCCAACCGACCGAGCTCACCGTGTCCCAAACCCCCACAAAGTGAGGCTTGCAATCGCGGCCAAAGGTCTCTTTAAAATGCTTGGCAATGCGTGAGTTGGTTGCCGTCGCATTCGTGAATAGAGACATGGCGTACTCGATCAAAACTTGATTGCCTTTTTCCAGCAGACCAAACTCATAAAGCATTGAACACAGCACGCGAGCCGTGTAAGCGCCGCGACTGAATCCGAAAACGAAAACTTTGTCGCCGGCTTCATAGCTATCCATCAAAAAACTGTAAGCATGGGCCACATTGCTAATGATACCAAAACCGTAAGCGAGGCCATGCAGCTTGGAAATTTTCTGTGCTAGAATTCCAAAGAAGGTTGGAACTTCCATCGAGCCGGTGGTTCCAACTCCAGGATGATAATACAAAACCTGCTCAGGCGAATTTCTTGTCAGAGTACTGAACAACTTGATGACATTTGAATTTTTTCGGCCAAATTGATTTCCAGATCCATCACAGCAAATGACAATATTTTTCGCCATTTAAAACAACCACCGCAGCCATTTTAATTTTTTCAAACTGTAAGGCGCATAGCGAAGCGGCACATCCACCCAAGTGGCCTTTTTTAAAACACCTTTGCTATGCGTGAAAGCCTCGAAACTAAACTGGCCATGGTAGTGACCCATACCACTGGCACCGACGCCACCAAACGGAAAATCAGGCACCGGCATGTGCAAGATTACGTCGTTGATGCAAACTCCGCCAGCTGATGTCTTCTCAATAATTTGCTTTTCCGCCTCACTCCCTGCTTGAGTGAATAGATACAAAGCAAGCGGCTTGGGGCGCAAGTTGATCTCTGTGACAATCTGATTTAAATCCGACATCTCAATCACCGGCAAAATCGGTCCAAAGATTTCGTCTTTCATCAAAGGAGAATCGAGCGAAGTTTCAACCACGGTCGGCGCAATGAAAAGCTCTTCTCGCTTATTCTCGCCGCCGATCAGAATTTTCTCGCCAGCAAATAGTTTTTGCAAACGATCGAAATTTTTCTGATTGATGATGCGGCAGTAATCGGGACTTTGCGAAGCATCGGCTCCGTAGAATTCGAGAATATTTTTTTTCATTTCAGAGATCAGCTGATCCTTCACGCTGGAATGAACCAGAATATAATCAGGCGCGACGCAAGTCTGCCCCGCATTCATAAATTTTCCCCAAGTGAGCCGCTTGGCCGCGACCGCTACATTGGCATCTGCCAAAACAATCGCTGGAGATTTTCCTCCCAATTCCAAAGTCACAGGAGTTAAATTTTGCGCAGCCTTCGTCATGACGATTTTCCCGACCGGCCCACTGCCGGTGAAAAAAATTGTGTCAAATTTTTTATCAAGCAAAATTCCCGTCTCCTCAGGACCCGCCTCGATCACAGCAATCAACTGCTTATCCATATACTGAGGAATCAAGCGAGAAATCAAAGCCGCTGTGTTCACCGCAAGCTCTGAGGGCTTGAGAATCACCGCATTCCCACCAGCAAGTGCCCCCACCATAGGTGCCAGCAACAAATTCACCGGATAATTCCAAGCCCCAATGATCAGTGCCAAGCCCAAGGGGTCGGCGTGAATTTCACAAGACCCAGGCAAATTATAAAGCGGCGTCGAAACCTGAACTGGCGTCATCCAGCGAGCCAAATATTTCAAAGCATGATCAACCTCCGAAATCACAATCCCCTGCTCGGTCGCCACACATTCAAATTTCGATTTGTGCAAATCTGCCCACAGCGCTTGATTGAAATCAGCTTCGTGATCCACCAACATTTTTTTTAGCGCTTTCAGCTGAGCAACTCGCCAGTTGTAATCTCTCGACGTCAGCGCGAAATTCTTTCGAATCTCTGAATAAACTTTCTCTAAGTTGTCGGAAAATGCTGGGCTCGCCATCAGTGAGCCTTTTCTTCGGCTGTGACAATGATTTCGCCCTTCATCGCTTTGCCATGCACTGAGCAATTGTATTTAAAAGTTCCCGACTTAGAAAACACAACGGTTTTCGATTTTTTTTCTGGATGAATCAAGCCGGTGTCGAAGCTCGCGTCATCAGAGGTTGCCGAATGGTCAGTGTAAGATTTGTTGATCCACTCGACAGACTGATTGGTTTTGATCTGTAAAATTTTCGGTTCAAAGCTAATGCTCTTCATCGTCACCAACACGACCGACGGCGCGGTCACTGCATTTGCCAATGCCGTCATCAGCATCACTCCGCAAAAAATAAATTTCTGAATCATTTTTCCCATCCTTAGTGTTTGCTTAAAAATATTTCGCGTATTCAATCAAAGCTTTCTTCTCTCGGTCCGAAAGCTTGGCGCCAAAAGTGTGTCCCCGATCTTCGATAAAATCAGGACAGGTGTTGAGCTCGAGCATTTTCGCTTGCATCGCTGCCATTCCGGCTTCACGCCGCCGATTGATAAAACTTTTCAATTGTGATCGAGATTTCCCACCGAGCACTCCCTTAATGTAGGCTTCCATCAATTCAGGAGCATTTTTCGGATCCAAATTCATCAGCAAGTTGATCGGCGTGCCTTTCGGAAGTTGCATCAACTTGATATCCAGATCATTGAAAACTTTGAGATGCGGCTGCAGGCCTGGAAAGATATCGGGCAATGAGGTTTCCGTGTTTGTGACCTTGATGGATTTGATTCCCAAGCGGCGCTCGGGCCACAAAAGTTTTTCCATTCCATCTTGGAAAGCTTCCATCCGACCCTTGATCGAGGGATCGCCGTTGTAGAGGCCCAAAGAATTGTTGTGAAAATAGGGAGCCGTCGCCCAGATGCTCACCAAAGTTGGTGTGCGATAAAAACTTTGATGACCCTTCCAGTGCAAATCATATTTTTGCGTCAGCGGATTATACAGCGGAATCGCTTTCCCGTCCGCATCATGATCCACCAACTCGATGATCGGCTTGCGCTGCTCCTTATAAGTCTCGCTCGACATCTGCCCCCAAGTCGATCCGGCTTGAGCATTCGTTCCCTCGGCTCGCTGAGCATTGGTGCCGATTTCCAAAACCGAGTGGCGATCATCGTCCGACAAATAATTATGCTCTAAAAAATCTTTTTTCAAAACTAACTCTCGCCAAGCTTTCTTTTGCGCCCCTGGTTCCGAAGGCAAAGGCTCAGGCCGTTTGCTGCTGTGGCAAGAGGCGCAGTTTTCAGCAAAAGCAATTTTCCCTTCTTTCAAGAGAACTTGATCCTCGCTGAGAAATTTTTTCCCGTCGCTTGAATCCTTCAAGGCAAAAGAATCGTAAGACATTAAAAAGGTCGCCATATTCGGCATGCGCCTTTCGGTCTGCATCCAGGGGCTGTTGGGATCTTGGCGAATATCTCCTAGGATATCAAATTCCTTCGGCTTGAATCCACGCTTCAAACTGGATTTCAAATCAAAGATATTTACCGGCCAAGACGAGTACCACTTTTCATGCATCATTCCTTCGTTCACATAAACCCGAACCGAAGCCATCAAGATTCCCATCGAGTCCGCCCCATCGGTTAGAATGTGCGGCACTTTGATCGTCGGCTCCGCTTCAGTTCCGCCGAGCGCTCCGCCAATATTATCTGGTTCGATCCCAGCATTTTTGTACATCGAGCGAATCATCGCAGCTTGTGCTTGAGTGATTTTTTCCACATGCGCCACCTTCAAGCGATCGGTGAGCCTGAAAATCGAATTGATATTTGTCGGATTGTTGATTGAGTCGGTTGGAAACCTTGAAGTCTCGCTCGTCCCGGGCTCTTGAGTGTGCAAATACTGATAAATGAGAGATTTGTCTTTGAGACTCAAACCAAAGGCCATGCCTTCGCGCAAATACTGATTGCCAATTGCCGAGGTGATATTTTTCCACGCGGGCTCAGCAGGATTAGCTGGCGGATGAAGCGGATCAAATCCGACGTGACAAAAAATACAAGCCATCCCCACTTTGTAAGGAGCTTCCGTGGTTACCGGTGAATTTAAATATTTTTGCACGGACCAGTTTTTGGGATCAAATTTTTCATTCTTAAAAAGCTGAATGCCGATGACTCCGCTGGAGTAGCCGAATTTTTCTGGATCCCATTGCAAAGTTCCATCTTTCATCCGGTCCAAGCTCAATCCGAACTGATCCGGTTTATCTGCTGCCACACAATCCGGATCATTGATCAAACCTAATTTTTCGAAGCGCTCAGCTCGAGGTAAAATCATCAAGAGACGAAGCAAATCAATCCGCAAGTTGGTATAATTGTGAGCGCCGCCGGTGAGCTTCGAGATATCCTGCCAAAATCCAGGATTGTCGACTCCCACCCACCAATGCCAGGTGTCCATTCCCTCCCCCACCGCTTCGGCCGAAAGCTGCATCTTCTGCGCGGCCTCTTTTGCATGCTCGTTACGGTAAATGTTGTAAGTCATCTCTCCCGGCTTCAGGGGACGACAAAATTGGTAATCAAAATCAAAAGCTTGAACTGCCGGTTTGGGACCAGGAGCCGGCGAGGGGCCGACCTTGTCTTTTAACTCGGCAGAAGAGGAAAGAGAAAAGATCAATGACATGAAAGTGAGAAAAACTAAAACCAGTCGGCGCAGTTCAAAAATGGATGTCATTTTCAGTTTCCTTTTCTTGAAATTTCGAGCTTCTTCTGAAATCTCTTTGAAAAAAATCTCTTTAGAAACATTAGTCCACCTTTGGACAAAGAGTCATGTGCTTTTGCTTCACTTAATGGGTTTTCAGTTGAGCTAGCAAGTCTCCGGGATAGGGGTTTTTTGGCGGGCTGTCGCCGAAAACAAATGACAAATCACAACTTATTCTCGACAATTGCATCCCTTTCTTTCATGATCAGCCCATGTCGCAGACCACGTCAGAGCCAGCAAAGATTCCGCCAACCAATCACACAAAACCTGAACATGGTCTTTTGAATCTCGTTTTTAACATTCTCATTCCTGTTTTGATTTTGCACAAAGCTTCCGAAAAAATCGGAGCGGGCTATGCCTTGATGTTGGCGCTGTCATTTCCACTGGGCTTCGGTTTGTTTGATCTGTATCGCAAACGAAAATGGAATCCCATGTCCATCCTAGGCTTTACCAACGTCATGGTGACTGGCGGATTGGCGGTCATGGGCTTAGGCGGCATTTGGTTTTCAATCAAGGAAGCCTTTTTTCCCTTTATCATCGGTGCTTTTATTTTCTGGTCAGCACAGGGTGAAAAGCCATTTGTGCGCAGCTTTTTAATCAATGCCAACACCATGAATCTTGAACTGATTGACGAAAAGTTGAAAGCCAATCAGGCCGAAGCCGAGTTTACAAAACATTTGAAAAATTCCACTCGGCTTCTCTCTTGTTCTTTTTTCCTCAGCGCATTGATGAACTTTATTTTGTCGCAAAGAATTTTTCTGCCATTGGATCCTGCATTAACTAGCGAGCAAAAATCACTTTTGCTCAACCATCAAATCGCTGAGATGACGAGCTGGGCAATGGCGGTGCTTTTAGTGCCCACGCTGATTTTTTTAATTGGCATTCTCTGGTATCTCTTGCGCGGCATTCGCCAACTCACCGGTCTGCAGACCGATGAAATTCTCAAGAGCTAAGCCGAGTATTTTCTAGAACTCACCTGGATCATCAAAAATAGGTGGTGGAATTGCGTCCTCAAAAACCGGCTCAGGCAAGGGAGCCATGGGCGGCGGCGGAGGCGGCGCTTCGGGTTCGAAAAAAGGCGGCGGAGCAGCCGGCGCCGGAGCTCCACGAGCCCCACCCGCCGCTGAACCTCCCGAAAAATCAATTTTGCCGACGTAATCTGGCTTGCCACCGTAGAGAGCTCGCTTTGAAATCTCGACTCGATCTGGATTGTCATCTAGCCCCAGCTCCTCGGATTCACTGAGCTGAATGTGCTTCTTTTTTTGTTGGCGCTTGAGATTTCTCTCAGCCACAAATTCTTTGCGTGATGTCTCAAGCTCGATAGATTGTTTTTGTTTGAATTCCACATCCTGCTGATATTGTGGGCTGGATTCGTTGATGGATTGCGCTTGGCGAGATTTTGAATTCTTGTACTCGCTTAGAGATTTCAATCTTTCCGTTTCCCAATTTTGCCTATCGATTTTAACTTCGTCCGACTTGGCCTCTCGCCTTTTGCTGAAGCTGGCATTTTGCGAATTGTGCTGCGCAAAACCCTCCAGGCGTTGCTCTTCCAAAGACTCATCAGCAAAAACGGCAGCGCT
>JAYUCD010000138.1:0-4037 GCA_043740515.1 Bdellovibrio sp.
GGCCAGCCGAGCTTTCGCGAGAAGATCTTTGTCTGTGAGCTGGTCTCTGTGCATCTTCGTGGGCTTTTGTAAATTTTGCTCGGTCGGGGCCAAAGGTCCAAAAGCTTGTTTGAGATCCAAATGATAGGCTTTGATCGTAAGGGGAGAGCATGTCTCAACATTAGCCATATATTCTAGGAACTTAACTATGGTTCGGAGGAGGTCGAGAGGCCTGATTATATTTTGGTCGGGGCTCAAATGTGGCACTCCTTCCGTGAAAGAATGTTAACGCAATGCAAAATTTCTCTTGTGTTATAGGTATAAATTACATATAACTCACTGCGTAGCAAGCGTCTGGATTCGTGGTAATGGGTGAAAGCGTGGGGGCACGCTGAGAGACGTTCGAAAGTGAACGAACTGATATTTGAGCTTATTATTGAACCCTGAAAAGGAAGGCTGAACGTATGTCGAACGATATGAACTCCCCGATTTTGCCCGCGCCCACCAACACTCGCCAAGTGATGTGGCAAACGCCCACTCAGAAAATTGTCGAACAAAAAACGATTATCTACAAGTCTGACATCATGGTTCAGCTGATGAAAATGGTCGAGCGAGTGGCTGTTTCTAACGCCAACATCTTGGTGCTTGGAGAGTCTGGAACCGGTAAAGAGCTGATCGCTCACGCCATCCATGAAAAATCAAATCGTCGCAATAAGCCTTTTGTTGCCATCAACTGTGGTGCTCTCAGAGAGACTCTTTTAGAGAGTGAACTGTTCGGCCACGAAAAAGGTTCCTTCACCGGAGCTTATCAGAAAAAATTAGGTCTGGCTGAAGCAGCCAGTGGTGGAACTTTGTTTCTCGATGAAATCGGGGAGCTTTCACCAGCCATTCAAGCTAAACTTTTGCGCTTCTTGCAAGAAGGCGAAATTTACCGAGTGGGCGGAAAAGATCCAATCAAAGTCGACATCCGACTGATCTGTGCAACCAATCGTGATTTGGAAAAAGAAGTTCAAATTCAAAACTTCCGTGAAGATTTATTTTATCGAATCAACACGATCGTTGCGACGGTTCCTCCTTTGCGTCGCCGAAGAGAAGACATTCCATCTTTGGTGAATCACTTCTTGTCTTCGAACGACCATGCTTATTTAAATCGTGGACGTCAGATGGATGATGAAGCGATGAAGTTAATGAGCAACTACGACTGGCCAGGTAATATCCGTGAATTGCAAAACGTCTGTGAGCGCTTGCAGATCTTGTGTGAGGGTCACGTGATCATGTTAAATGATATTCCAGAAAATATCCGCGTGCCTGAGCGGAGAGATGAGACCTCTGCTTACGATCCTACAATTACTTTGGGAGAGTTGGAAAGACGTTACATCCTCAAAGGCCTCGCGCACTTTGACGGCAACA
The DNA here is from genome assembly GCA_043740515.1 of Bdellovibrio sp. Lineage (GTDB taxonomy): Bacteria > Bdellovibrionota > Bdellovibrionia > Bdellovibrionales > Bdellovibrionaceae > 21-14-0-10-47-8. The sequence goes on from JAYUCD010000138.1 coordinate 1,390, forward strand.
AAACTCAAGCTGCCAATGCTCTTGGTATCACGATCAAGACTTTGTACAACAAGTTGCATGAGTATGGTGAGTTCGAAAAATTCGCCGTTCATCAGAAGCCGATCAAATCTGAATCTGTCTAGTCCTGCCTGATTCTAAAATGAAAAAACCCAGCTGGTCGCAGCTGGGTTTTTTTTGAAGTTTGTATAGGCAAAGAAAATCGATTTTAGAAATAACCTTCTTCGTCGCCGTCGATTTCATCATCTTCGTCGTCTTCATCGTCTTCCAATTTTTCGAAAGGCTCATCTTTTTTTTCTTCTGGATCTTCCCAACCGTCTTCTCCCTCGACTGGCAGAGCTTCGGTTTCCACTTCTTCAATCACATCCAAACCAAAGTCGTCCATTTCATCAGACAGAGGTCCATGCTGGTAGGCCGCTGATCCAGCGGAAGCTTTGCCGACAGCTTTTGCTTTTGGCTTTTTCTCACCGGATTTTTTAGCAGTTGTTTTTGCTGGGGCTTTTGCTTTGGCCTTCACAGCAGATTTTTTAGCTGTCGATTTCGCAGTCGTTTTTTTAGTGGCAGCTTTGGCAGACTTTTTTGTCGCTTTTTTGCTGGCTTTTGCGGCTGGTTTTTTTGCAGATTTCTTAGCGGACTTCTTGGCCACTTTTTTCGCTACTTTTTTTGTTGCTGCTTTTTTCGCAGACTTCTTTGCGGATTTTTTTTTCTTTGCCATGGAAACTCCCTGAGAATTCGTTAGTTATAAACTATAAATCCCTCTCAGGTTAGCGATAATTCAGGCTTTCTGTAAACCAATTTATTTACCAGCGGATCAGGTCATTAATGGCTCTAGCCAAATCGCCTGGTAACTGAGCGGCTAAATACATTCCACCTGAGAAGCTCGGCTTCGGCAGAACATAACCGATCGCGCCAATGATCTTCGTCTTGTTGAGATTCTTCACGGGCGCTGTCCAGCCAATCGGCAGACCTAAATCTGGAAGTTCTACGAACGCTGCGGCAATATCCACTCCCACATAGAGGTGAATCCGATAATTTTGCATTTGCGGAAAATCAATCGCGAAGCCAGGCAATTCTCCAGCTGGAACGAAGGGCAAGCCATCTCCGCTCGGCAGGCGTTCGTTGGGACTGAAGACAGCCTGTCGAACGAGCAGCTTCAAAGGAATGCTGATCGCAACCGATTGGCCACCGGAAGAATCAAATTGGCTCGACATTGTGGCGCCCGGTAAATTGGGAATTGCAAGGGGAGCGACAAGCGGAATCGGCAGAGGGATGGGGAGAACCATCAAAAACGATTGGTTCAATTTATCGATAGAGACGACCATGCGCCCGTCGTTGCTGCCACCATTTTGAAATCCATCCAAAGATACTTTGTCCCAAGTTGGAGCTGGGGAACTTGGAGATCCGGGCGAGCCTGGAGTTCCACCACCCGATTTGGAGTTTCCATCACTTGCTGCTTTCGGTTCGGTCAAACCGAAACCATTTTTTCCTCCGCAAGCCGAAAGCAAAAGGCACACAAGCAAAAGCGGAAAGCTGAATGTTCTCATTCGTCACCTCACCATTTTCTATCGGTTTTTTTGATGTTAACTATATGTATTTGTTGACTTAGATCTGGCAAAACTGACGAATATTTGGGCGAAAGCATCGACCTTGGTCGTCGCACAAAAAGCATGAATTCTAAAAACAAAAACCCCGATCTCAAGTGAGATCGGGGTTCCAAGCCATTTGCTTAATTTCAGATGAAAGAATTAACCGATCAACTTAAGAGCCAATTGGTTTACTTGATTGGCTTGAGCCAATGTCGCAGTACCAGCTTGGAGAAGGATGTTATTTCGTGTCATCTCTCTGAAGAAGCCATTGCTACATCTGTGTCACGGATTCGTGAGTTCGATGCTGACATGTTCTCTTCCATCACTCCCAAGTTATCAACAGTCGAAGTCAATCGATTCTGAAGAGCTCCCAGACTTGCTCGCATTCCATTCACAGAATTTTGAGCTGAATCCAATTTTGAAAGAGCTGTTTGAGCTCCTTCCTTGGAAGTATAATCCAGATCAGACAATCCCAATGAATCTAGCTGAGCGTTGTTCTCAGAAGCATTGAAGGTGATACGATCTTCTTCGCCATTGTTGTAAAGACCAACTTGGAAATCAAATTTAGGAGTCGATCCATCCAAAAGATTTGTTGAACCCCATTTTGTTGACAAAGAAATACGTTGAACCTCTGATTTCAACTGTTGAACTTCTTTGTCTGCAAAGCCACGCTCGACGTTTCCAACCGTGTCAGATGCTGCTTGGATTCCCAACTCTCTCAAACGAGTCACGATGTTTCCGATTTCGTTTAAACCGCCCTCAGCCGTTTGCACCAACGAAATACCATCGTTCGCATTTCGATTTGCCTGGCGAGCTGATCGGATGCTGGCTTTCAATCGCTCAGAAATCGCCAATCCCGCTGCATCGTCAGCTGAAATATTGATTCGTGATCCTGAAGACAATTGACCCATTGATTTGCTCAAAGCACGTTGACTACCAACCAAGTTCCGCTGAGCGTTGATGGCAGCCATGTTTGTTGATACTCTCATTCCCATTGTTCTATCCTCCGTTTAATTGTTTTTTCTAATCTTTGTTTTTATTCATCCCAATTCCCTCCGTGTTGCG
>JAYUCD010000139.1:0-8854 GCA_043740515.1 Bdellovibrio sp.
CCCCCTGACAAAAGTCGAGTTGGCGAAATTCTTCAAGGCCACGTGGTAGTGGAATTGCGCACGCGAACAGCGCCGCTTCTCCTGCCAGTTACAAAGCAATTACAAAACTGTGTAGGCTTCGATTTCTGGATTCATACTGATGCTCGGGTGAAGGAAGGCCGGCATTTCATTTTCTGGAGGAACCACAGCGTAAAGTGCGTAGGGGAGAGAAGCTGAAATCCAAGTTTCAGGTGGCAGCAAGCGATAATCTTGCTCGGCATGTGCATACAATAAAAATTCCTGCGGACTGACGCTCTCGTAAGCAGAGCTGACTAAGCTCTCAAAAACATCTTCGTTGTCCGCAGACAAGTGAGTCAAATAGCGAAATTGAAGCTTTGACTCGAGACCAGTCGAAGCCACGGGTTTTGCCAATCTGCGAGTCATTCCAAAGATCCAAAAGAATTTCAAGAACTGGCGAAAGTTATGCGCCTGAAGTGAGTAGCTGAGCGGAATGATATCCTGAATTCCTGAGGCGGACCAAGGAGCCACGCATCCAACCACATTGTCATCCGAATCAAATGCTATGTGAAAGTCAGAGAGCTGAAGTCCATTCAAGCGCGAAACTTTTTTCTCGAAACTTTGATAATCCCAAACGCTCGCAAAAGGGCGGAATTGAGAGCGCTTGATCACATAAGCTGCGAGCGCATCCACATTCATTGCCGAGCCAGGTCGGATTTTGATCGAGTTCAAAGGTTTGTGGGCCCAAGGATATTTTCCATGCAAGCTGACCATGCGAAATTTTCGATAGAGAAAATAGCGAGGCATGGCCCGTTTCATGTTGCGCGGCCGAACAAAAGCATTCAAGGCTGTCGGATCAGAAAGATTGATGGTGGAAAACATGCAAGATAGATTGTGCTCTCGAGCTTCCTTTTCGATCACCGGCAGGAAATGCTGAGACCATTGCAAGATGGCTTTTCGATTGGTTCGAACTCTGAGATCAGTAGCCGAGGCAATTTGCAAAACCTTCCCATCTTGGAAGGCATCGCGAACGATAATACTAGCAGCTCCGTGCAATTGGGCTTGCTCATCTTGAAGCATGTAAGTTCGATAAAGATCAGATTGAGCTTGATAGGTAGCAAAGAAATCCTGATGCCGGTCAATTTTTAAATCGATCATTCCCTTGACTGGAAATTCCTTAAAGAACTCGACAAGGCTTTTGCTATCCGAGTGATCGGCAATTTTTAATTTCATCGAGTTTGACTTCATGTCATGTAGTTTGGGATTCAATCCAACAAGAGTCAAACGTCCGTCGATTCAATGAAAACTAAAACGACAGATTCTTTTTCCAGACTTGATCTGGAAATCCCAGCAGATGATTGCTCAGGCGAGCCGCCACAAACAAATAATCACTGAGCCGATTTAAGTATCGAAGGGCGCGCAAATCCTCAGCACTTTGACACTGAGGTTTTTCTTCCAGGACCTGGACTACCAAGCGCTCGGCTCGGCGACAAACAGTCCGAGAAAGGTGTAGAAAGGCGGCAGGTTCGGAGCCGCCGGGTAAAATAAATTCTTTGAGCGGCGTTAGTATTTCGGTCATTCGATCAATCGACTTTTCAAGCGAAGAGATCCACTCCTCCGAAAAATTTGGGAGCATTTTTCGCGTCTCCGCTTTTTCGCAGGCCAAGTGGCTGCCTACATTAAACAGGTGATTTTGAATCACTTCCATTTCATGCGTCAGATTTTCAACTGAAGCGGTTGCGGTTTTTCGCAAGCTCATCAAAACGATTCCAAGACTGCTATTCAATTCATCGACGCTGCCGTAACATTCCACTCGCAAAGTTGCCTTCGAACATTCGCGGCCGTCCACCAATCGGGTCAGACCAAGGTCTCCCGTTTTGGTGTAAATTTTTAGCTGACTCATAGGCCTTGACTCCTGTTCAAACTTACATATAATTTACACATGGAAAATCGAAAGATCATTCATGTGGATATGGATTGTTTCTACGCTGCGGTTGAGGAAAAGTACAATCCGAAACTGAAGGGTCTGCCCATGGCGGTGGGTGGCCCGGCGAATTCTCGAGCGGTGATTTGCACGGCTAATTATGCGGCTCGAAAATTTGGTGTGAAAGCTGCCGTTCCCAGCTCGCGAGCCCTTCGTCTCTGTCCTCAGTTGATCATTGTGCCGCCGCATTTTGAACTCTATAAAATAGAGAGTCGAGCAGTGCAAAAGATATTCACTCGCTTCACGGATCTGGTCCAGCCGCTTTCTTTGGACGAAGCTTATTTAGATGTCACTGCCAACAATGATTTTCGCGGAAGTGCGACTTTGATCGCCCAAGAAATTCGCCAACAAATTTTCACTGAATGCGGGTTGACGGCTTCGGCGGGGATTTCTAGCAACAAATTTCTCGCCAAGGTGGCAAGCGACTGGAACAAGCCGAATGGCCAGTTTGTGATTCGGCCCGAACAGATTGCTGATTTCATGCTCGATCTGCCAATTGAGAAAATCTACGGAGTCGGCAAGGTCACCGCCGAAAAAATGCACCAACTGAATTTGAAAACTTGCGGTGATCTGCAAAAGCTCAGTCTCTCTCAGTTGCAGAAATTTTTTGGAAGTTCGCGAGCTCAGGACCTCTATCAATTGTGTCGCGGCCGAGATGAGCGCTTCCGACGAAGTGAGCAGAGCGAGAGAATTCGAGGCCTAATGGTGAAGCTCAAGTTCAGAGATTTTAAAACTTCGACGCATGAACAGTGTTTTCGCGGTATTCCGCAGATTGAAAATTTCGAGAAGCTGCTCCGAGCGGCCTGGGAAAGGCGAGCCGATTCGGTTCGGCTTTTGGGTTTAGGGGCGCGGCTTCAGAGCTCAAGTTCAGAAAAATCTCAGAATTCAGGGAGCTCAGAGCAGCTGCGATTTGCGGTGTGAGCTGGACTCTGTTAGAAAATGAGCATGACTAATGTTGAGCCAAAATCTCCATTGCCGATTTTTGTGACCATCCCTCATTCGGGTGAAAAACTTCCGGATTTTTGTGACTGGCTTAAAGGCCTGCCGGAAGAATCTCTGATGTGTGACGTCGATCGTTTTGTCGATCGCCTCTACGAGCCGAGCTTGGTAAAATTCAAAATTCCCTCGATCAAAACCGAATGGCATCGATACGCGGCTGATATGAACCGTGTTCCCGAAGATGTAGATGCAGCATCGGTTGAAGGCAGTCCAACCGAGCCCGGAACTCATCCGAGAGGATTTCATTGGGTGGTGACGACAACTTCAATTCCTCTGATGAAAAAACCAATGAGTCTTGAGCAGCACAAGCAATTGGTGCAATTGATTTACAAACCTTTCCATCAGCAGATTCGCAACCAATATCAGAAGCTTGAAGAAGGTGGTGCAAGTCAAATCTTGCATATCGACGCGCACTCCATGCCTTCGGTCGGGACCTCGATGCATCGAGATCCAGGCGAAACGCGACCTGAAATCGTCATTAGCGATTGTTTAGGCAAAAGTTCTCGTCCTGATTTCGTGGATTTGGTCATCGCCAGTTATGTGAAAGCCGGGTTCCGCGTCGCCTACAATTGGCCCTACGTGGGTGGCCGAGTCAGTGAACAATACGGAGAGCCGCGGATCGGTCATCATGCTGTGCAAGTGGAAATCAGTCGGAAGCTTTACATGAACGAGGTGACAAAGCAGTTTGAAAGCGAAAAAGCAAAGGCTACGATGGCTAAAGTCGACAAAGCAATCAGCTATTTGAAAGAAAAGTTGCCGGCTTTACTTTAAGTTTACGTCAAGCGCCGGGACCAAGGGACTGATCCAAAGATCTCGTTCCAAGATTGTCTTTAATAGCGAAATTCTTTCTGATTGCTTCCACTTTCTATCGGAGTTAATTTTTTAGCTCTCATGAATACTTCATTTCGAAAAATTGTTCGGGCATTGGCTTCCATGAAATTGGCCGTCGTCGTCCTTTTATCGATTGCGGCCATCACAGCTGCCGGAACAATTGTCGAAGCTCATTTCAATGATGCGCAAGCGGCCTCGGCTTTGGTCTATCGAACTCCGATGATGTTTTTGATCATGGGATTGCTGTCGGTGAATTTAATTGCGGTGATGATTGATCGTCTTCCTTGGAAAAAAAAGCATCTGCCTTTTTTGTTCGCCCATGTGGGAATTCTAGTTTTGCTGATCGGAAGTCTGGTCACGATGAAATACGGTTTGGACGGAAGCATGCGTTTCGGTATTGGCGAGAGCAATCGATTCGTCGTGGTTCCAAGCGCTGATTTGCAAGTCTGGGCTTCTTACGACGGGGATCGCTACACCAAATTGGCAGAACAAGCGGTGGACTTTCTCAAAAACTCGCCGAAAGAAAAGCCTTTTAAAATGTCGCTTGATCAGGGAGAGCTTGAGGTCCTGGACTTTGAGCCTTATATGATTCCGAATCGGCAAATTGTGGCCAGCAGCGCTCCGAAATCAGGCAGTGCGATTCGTTTTCAACTGCAAAATGGAAAAGCGAATATCAACGAGTGGCTTTTGCAGACAAAGCAAAACGCCACAGTAGAAAACACCTTCGGATTGGCGCATATCTCGCTCGGGCCCATTCCCGCTATCTTGCCGCAAGAAAATGCGCTCTTTCTAAATCCAATTGATGAAACAAGAATTCAGTATGTTCTCGCCTACAAAGATCCAAAGCGAAAAGCGCTGAGGGGAGTGGTCCAGGAAAATCAATTTTTTCAAACTGGATGGATGGGTTTGGAATTTAAATTGCTCCGCTATTTTCCCAAAGCTCAAGAGTCTTATGAGTTTAAAAAACTGGAAGCCTCGACACCTTTGACCACTTCTGCCATTCAAATTTCATTCAAGAATCAAAAACACTGGGTTCAGCTCAATGACGTTTTGAAAATTTTCACAGACTCGGCAGCCTATCTTGTTTCATTCGGCAATCGCCGCATCGATTTGGGTTTTGATCTTCATTTGAAAAAATTTGAAGTGGGCCGCTATCAAGGGACGGCAAGAGCCGCCTCTTATCAAAGTTTGGTCACAACTCCCGATAATCAAGAGACCTTGATTTCGATGAACGAACCTTTGAAATACCAAGGGCTGACTTTCTATCAGGCCAGTTTCCAAGAAGGGCCCAATCAAGAGGCGATTGCCTCGATTCTTTCAGTCAATTATGATCCCGGCCGATGGATCAAATATCTTGGATGTTTGATCATCGTCAGCGGAATCATGTTGCTTTTTTACAACCGCCGAAAGTCTTCGCGAGCTCAGGCTCCGGGTCAGGGACAAATATGAATAAAAAAATGAAAATGAAAACAAAAATGAAATGCCACTTCAGCAAGTCAGCCTTTGCCTTGCCTTTCCTTTTTTTCAGCTTTTTCAGTGGGGTTTCGCAGGCCGCCGACCTTTCCCAAAGTTTGCAAGCTCTACCTGTGCAAGATGGCGGACGCCTCAAGCCCTTCGATAGTTTTGCCAGAGAGTCTTTGCAGCTGATCTACGGCAAGCAAGAATTCAAAGCCGAAAATAGCAATGGAGCCGCGAGGCCTGCGACCGAAATCGTCATGACTTGGATGCTGCAGCCAGCGGCTTGGCAAGAGACTCCCTTGTTCGAAATCAAATATGCGCTGCTCAAAAAAGCTCTCAAATTGCCAGAGGAAAAAAAGTATCTTTCATTCAGTGAACTGAGCAGCAATGAGCGGCTGCCAACTGTGATGCAAGAGCTTCAATCCAAACGGGAAACCAAAGAAAAACTGGATCCCTACTTTCAATCCTTGCAGAGATTGGAAAATCAGATTTTTACTTTTCGAGAGATTGCCTCTGGGCATATGCTTCGTCTGGTCCCGCCGCCGAAGCTTCAAGACAAGCCGTCTGAAACCTGGATTTCTCTGGCAGATCTGAAACCTGAGCTGCAAGAAAAATTTCTCGATGTAACCAAAGCATTCATTCAAGTCCTTGGCGTTTCAACAGCCGAGACGTCGATTGAAAAAAGCAAAGAAGCCGAGATGGCTTTAGGCAATGCTGTTGCCAGATTTAAGCAAGCTGCAAAAGCAGAAAATTCTGAGCTTTATCCGAGCGAAACTCAGATGAATGCCGAGCTTCATTACAATCATTTCCATCCCTTCAAATGGGCATGGATTGTTTACCTGTTAGCGGCCATCAGTTGTTTTTTGGCGTGGATTTTAGGCCGCCATATTTTCTATACGCTCGCCTGGGAGCTGACTGCTGTTGGATTTTTAATTCATATCTATGGCTTTGCACTGAGGGTGTACCTCACCGGTCGTCCTCCCGTTTCAAATATGTATGAAACAGTTGTCTGGGTGGCTTTTGGAGTGGTGCTCTTTTCGATGATCATTGAATATCTTTACCGCTGGAGATTTGTTTTGCTCGCCGGAGCACTGGTCGGAGCATTTTGCTTGGCATTGGCGGATATGGCGCCATTGATTTTAGATCCTTCACTTCAGCCACTTGAGCCCGTGTTACGTAATAATTTTTGGCTTTTGATTCACGTGCTGACGATCACCATCAGTTATGCCGCTTTTTTCTTAGCCTTCGCGCTGGGCGACATTGGTTTGATTTACTTTTTAAAAGGTGAGTCGGAAAACAAAGAGAAAATCAAAGCGATCACTTTGGCAACTTATCGATCGATTCAAATTGGCGTCGCCTTGCTGACTCCAGGAATTATCCTGGGTGGAGTTTGGGCTGACTACAGTTGGGGTCGCTTCTGGGGTTGGGACCCAAAGGAAACCTGGGCGCTGATTGTGCTGCTCGGTTATTTGGCTGTTTTGCACGGTCGATTGGTCGGATTGCTCCGGGATTTTGGAATGATCGTCGCTTCCGTCATCAGTTTCACAACGGTGATCATGGCCTGGTACGGAGTGAACTTCATTCTTGGAGCGGGGCTTCATTCTTATGGCTTCGGCGCTGGCGGAGTGGAGTACGTTGCAGTCTTCGTGGCGATTCATCTTTTGTTTGTGATTTTCACTTCTGTGATTCGCTTCGGCCGATTGAAAAACCCGAAAGTCTGAGGTCTGGGTTTTTCCAATTTGTGTTCGGTGTGTGTGTGAAAAAGGCATCGCTCGCTCAGTCACTCGTTCAATCAAGATGATTGAAAAACAGGCATCTTCAAAACCGGGTGACATGATTTTCAATAGGTTTTCAAAAACGCGTTGATTCTTCAGCTATTTAGGTTTTTAAATAACATGAAACAACATGAAATCTTAATCGTGATTTTTAGATTAATAATTTTTTTTGATCAATAATTAAGGATCAACAACATGCACCGTGGATATTTGTTAGCTCTGTCTGTGCTCGCTGTCGCAATGGCACTCGCTGTGACAGGCTGTTCGAAATTTCAGCCGGGTTGGGGATACAACCGCGGTTACTCTCCAGAGCAGCCGCTTCCCTTCAGTCACCAGTTGCATGTGACGGAAAATAAAATTCAATGTCAGTACTGTCACAACCAGGTTGAGCGCTCGAAGCATTCGAACATTCCAGCTCTCAGCACTTGTATGAATTGTCATCTGACTGTGAAAACGGACAGCCCACACATTCAAAAACTGCGTGAAGCTTACGACAAAAAACAGAGCATTGAATGGGTCAAGGTCCACATGCTTCCGGATCACGTGCATTTCAATCACTCGGCTCACATTGCTCGAGGCGTGAATTGCCAAACTTGTCACGGGCCAATTGAGACCATGCAACGAGTGTTTCAATACTCGGATCTTTCCATGGGTTGGTGTGTGAATTGTCATCGTCAGCCCGAAAACAAAGCGCCTCTGAACTGTTCAACTTGTCATCACTAATTAATGAAGAAGGTTTGTGAGTATGTCTGAATCCAATCACGATCAAAATCAGCAGGACGCTAAAACTCAAAGCTTAGCTCAAATGCCAGTGGCAAAAGATTCTCGTTACTGGTTGTCTCTCGAGCAATGGTCGCAAGATCCTGAATTTCAAAAGCTTGCTGAAAAAGAATTCATGAGCAATCCTTTGAACGAGTCCGACGCCGAGGACGGCTGGGCCCGAAGAGAATTTCTCAAATTGATGGGCGCCTCCTTGGCCATGGCTTCTGCTGGTTGCATTCGTCGGCCGGTGCAAAAAATAGTTCCTTACAACAAACAGCCAGAAGAAGTGACCTTTACCGTTCCGAATTTCTACACTTCAACTTATTTTGATGGCAGTGAAGCTCTGGGTTTGCTGGTCAAGTCACGAGAAGGTCGTCCTTTGAAAATTGAAGGAAACCCCAAGCACCCAATGAACAAAGGTGCGACATCGGTGCGAGCCCAAGCGCATATTTTAGCACTTTACGATCCTGAGCGGATCAAAGGTCCATTGCACAATCTTTTGAACAAAGCGAAAACCAACCGCGATACAATTTCAGCAAAATGGGAAGACGTCGACAGCGCGGCAGTGAAGCAATTGAACAAAGGTTCAGTTGTCGTTCTGACCGGAGCCATCAATTCGCCAACAACTCGCGCTGTGATCGGTGATTTTTCTCAAGCCTTCGGTGCAAAACACATTTCTTGGGAGCCTTTGGCTCATGAAGAAATTCGCACCGGTGCCAAGTCTTCTTTCGGTGAGGAATCAGTTCCTTTCTATCGCTTCGATAAAGCCAAGGTCATAGTCTCTATTGATGCTGACTTTTTAGGTACATGGCTGATGCCGACGACTTTCACCAAGCAGTTCTCAGCGGCACGCCGAGATATCAAAAACATGTCAAAGTTGGTTGTCTTTGATTCTCACTATTCTCTGACCGGCGCCAATGCGGATGTTCGAGTTCGCATCAAGCCCTCTCAGCAATTGGCAGTCGTGATGGGTTTAGCGCATGAAATCGTCGTCAAAAAATCGCATGGGAAATTTGCCGGCAATGGCTCAGTCAAATCAGCCCTCGAG